>CANFBW010000010.1 GCA_947444925.1 Flavobacteriales bacterium
ATTGTGCTTTAAACTCCTGTACATTAAAAAATAAAGAAAATAAAAATATGCCGAAGGAAAACTTAAAAGTTTTCAGCCCAAAATAAAGTACACCTTTATTTTTTGAAGTAATTGTTTCAATCTTATTAAAACAATCTATATTGTTTAACTGAAATTTCATAACGATTGCTTTAGTTAGTCCCCGACTTGTTATTAGTAATGATAAAAACTTATCAAAAGCAAAAGCATAATTTACTATCAGGGGTCGAAATCATCCGATTATCGAACACTTTTTGCCAACGAGCGGACATTAGCAAACAGTGAAATGACCAATAGGCAGCAGTCATTCATTGCCGAATCGAGTGTGTAGCACACTTTAAAAGTCCGAGGCTTGATCGCCGCGCCAGCACACCTCTTTACTCAGGCTGCCGATGAATTCACAGCTACAACAGGCTTCGTGCACGATTTGTAGCAAACCGATTTCACTTACTTTACAATCATTGGGTGGGGTTGGTATTATGTGCGCAGGTTTTCACACGGGTGCAGTCGCTAAGCTTCACACTGGGCGCTGTGCGCGGAAATCAAGGCAGTACTATGTGTTCAAAAAAATGTCAAGCAACAGAAATGTTACTTCAAAAATTTTGTGATTTGCTCGTCCATCGGCGCAACGCCAGAAGCAAAATGCGCTAAAAGCACACCGTCTTCACCGATCAAATATTTTGAGAAATTCCAAGTGGGTGCATCGGCATTCCAACCATTTTTTTCAGGATCTGTCAGCCATTTAAAAACATCATTTTGCGCTGCGCCTTTCACTACTGTGCTTTTTGAAGCAATTGGAAAAGTAACGCCGTAATTCAATTTACAAAACTCCGCGATTTTTTCGTCGGTTCCAGGCTCCTGCGCGCCAAAATCATTCGCTGGAAATGCGATGATCACCAGCTTGTTTTTGTAGGCTTCAGAGAGCTTCTCTAGCTCGTCGTATTGTTTTGTGTAGCCACACTTACTGGCCGTATTAACAATCAATATTTTTTTCCCTTTTAAGGAAGCAGTCGATAAAATACTGCCATCGTTCATTTTGATATTTAAGTTGTAAAAAGAAACCTTAGGCGCTGATCCGCCTTGGTTTGTTGCATATCCTGCACACATAAAAAAGCTGAATAAAGTAAGTAAAGTGAAAGTGATTTTTTGAAGATATTTCATAAGAGTCTATTAATACAATGAAGGTACGCAATTAAAATTTGGCGCCGAAACCAATATTAGGCCTGATTTTTCCAATGCCAATGCACAGGTTGATCCTGAAGGACCAGCCCCACAGATAGCGACATCATATATTTCACGTTCTGCAGTCATAACACTCAATTAGGGTAGGCAAAGATAATTTTAATTTGGGCATCAGCCTTAGTTACCTATTTAATTTTAAATATCTACCCAACATCTCCTTTCCATAAGCATCATGCAGCAATGAAAAACAATTTACATTCAGAATGAAACGGTCAACGACATCATTGAAAAATTCGTCACCAAATACAAAACCGAGCAAGAAAAAATCCTAATGGATTTTAGAACTTTACCGAAATCAGACTCTGCCATTGAAAGCACCATACAAATGCGTAAGATACAGCCATAAGATTTCCGGAAATATGGGCAAAAGGCTTGATCAGACCAAAGAAATAATTGTGGAAGTGATTATCCGCAATCGTATCTGTAATTTTAAGTTTAGGGCGATAGGTCCTTCGGAGTACCTCAGGAAGACAACCATCCTCAAAAAACTTTGTTGGGCATCGAACACATTTGTCTTCCTGAGATTTGAGAATAAGAGGAGAAACGAAGTTTCGGTCTTTGAAGGATCTACCGCCACTTTCAGAAGAAGACGGGTACAATTGCGGATAATCACTTGTGGAAAATAATTTTTCCCAAAGAAATATTCTACACTAACAAAACAGGGGGGATTCGAACAACAAAAACAAACAAAGTATTTGGCTTAATCACAAAACAGGAGGAAATAAAAATGGAGCTTCCCCTCTTTTTCAGGAAAAATTCCATTTAGTGCCCGAACGATTAGAGTTATCGAATTTTCTAGATGATTTACAAGAGATAAAAAAGTTCATGGAACGATTTAATGCTAAGCTGCCCTAGGCAACTTTCTTTTTTCGCTTCAATTTCACATACTCTATCCATTCATTCTTCACTTGAACATCAAGCCATAACTTGCCATCCGTATTAAATATCTCTCCAAGAATATACGCAAGCTCAGTATTCAACTTCCTTTTACCATTAATAATGGCACTCAGATTAGGACGATTTAATCCTAGGTAAGAAGCCAGTTCTTTGTGTTTCATATTCAAAGTACTCAAACATTCTTCCAGGAATCTGCCAACATTTACTACTTCGTCTGTATTGGGATTCTTGATATACTCCTGCATCTCGTACAATAATGCATTGAGTTTATATTCCACCTTCCTTTTTTCCGGAATCCTTGAGGATTCCTTCAAGATCTGAGCCTGCAACTCTTTCATCTCTGACTTCGTTGCCTTAAACTCATTAGTCAGCATTCCTTGGTTAAAAACCACTTCCTTTGTTATTTTCTTTTTCATAAAAAATCTATATATCTTGCAAATACTGCTCCATTAATCGTTTACCGGCAGCAGGAGAAAAATACATTTTACTCCCTGCCGATTGAAGCGCTCCATACTTTTTATATTGTGCAATAAGATTAGTCTTTGAATCAAATACCAAATAACCGTAATAGGAGTTGGATGTTTCAAGATGCAATGCACTTTGATAACAAGCATAGGCTAATAAAGTCCCTGCTGTAGATTTGAACCTTCCCTTACTTCCAACATTCTCCGGTGCAATTTCTATCTGATGCATAAACATCATCGGAGCTCCAATAACTTGTACTTCCAGAGAAATCAATCCCTGGAGCTTTCCCTGCACATATAAACCAAAGAACTTTCTTTTTTTATTCGCCACCAACTCCCGCCAATTGAAGTTCCAACCATCTTTTTTCAACGGAGCCTGGGCCTTGCCAATCTGATAAATTTGGCACTCAAATTCCTCGCCGTTAAGGTCTTTAAATTTCATGCCACACTAAGTTATCATTATTTGATAACAAAAACAAATTCACCTCGGTATTTAACAATTATAATTTCTCCTTAAGGAAAAAAATATTATTGGAACTGCTTTCTCTTTTTGAGTCAGAGGCGATTTCAATTCCTTTGTTTTTTGTTGATCCTTCATCTTTAATATCTTTAAATGTACATGTTTTTTGCATTTAGTTACTTATTGTATAGAGAATAAAAAAACTACAAGTGATGGTTTGTATTCTATAGTATCTATAGGTAGGCTAATTATCGTGAAAATTGAAAAGCCTGATGGTGAAAATGAATATGAGGAATTAAAAGAAGCAATAAAAGAGCACTACAGCGAAGATAAGAGGGTACATGATGTTTATATCAATAAAGGAGGAACGGTAGCGATAGATTGCAGGAATTAAGAGAATCGTTTGCAAATTGTTTGACAATACCACAAAAAGAAAACCGCAAATAACAATATTTCAGTTACTTGCGGTTTTTCTTTGTGCCCATGGAGGGACTCGAACCCCCATGCCTTGCGGCGCCAGATCCTAAGTCTGGTGCGTCTGCCAATTTCGCCACATGGGCAATGAACGGGGGGCAAATATAGATTAATTCTTTTGAAAACGAAAAAATCTGTTTATAACATGTTACAATCTTTTGAAAACAAAAATTGTCGAGTTTTAAGAGTAGCCGTATCTTTACCCCACTAAAAAAGAAATCATGCTAAGTGTAAAAGGACGTATCAAAGTAAAGATGGCTGAACAAACGATCAGCGAAAAATTTAAAAAAAGAGAATTTGTCATCACTGACGAATCTTCTCAATACCCACAGCACGTGTTGTTTCAGTTGATTCAAGACAAAACTTCTTTGATCGACCAATACAAAGAAGGTGATGAAATCACAGTGCATTTCAACCTCCGAGGCAGAGAGTGGGCTTCACCATCTGGCGAAGTAAAATATTTTAATTCTTTAGAGGCTTGGAGAATCGAAGCTGGTCAAGGTGCTGCTGCAGCGCCTCAGGTTGCTGGTATCGCGGCTTCACAAGAAGACGACCTTCCGTTTTAGTGCCTTAAAAACACCATTGCGTTAGTGGGCGCAGAGATCACGGAGCTCCATCTGTGAACTTTGCGCTTTTTTATTTTTCCCTTTTCCACGAATTGTATCTGCACAAAAATTTCGAAGTGAAACAACTTCCTCTATTTCTTTCGATTTTCATTTTGTGTTTTGGCACAGCATCCTCGGGAAATACAATCATGATTTGCAATAGCAGCGCAGCCTATGCCTACCACGACCATTATTGCAGAGGATTAAAAGCATGTACCCACGAAGTGGAGACCGTATCGATAGCGTATGCGAAAAGCATTGGAAAAAAGGCTTGCGGCTATTGCTGTTAAAATTCCTTCTCGAGCATATTTATAATGGAATAGTAGAGTGATGCCTACACATTTCCAATAGTTCTTCCCTTCCACTGCGGCGTCATCAGCACAGCAGCCGCAGCGGTTAATGCAATGTAAAAAGGATACAATAGACCTACTAATGGTAGAAAAGGCAACAAATTTTGCTGCTGCGTGCGCAACACAACAGGTATCGTCAGCACTGCGTCCATCATCATTTTACACAAAAACATGGTAAGAACAAAAGGAAGGAGGTAAGGAAAAAACACAGTAGTCAAGAGCACTGCAGCCATTAGTACATTGTATAAACCGACAAAGGCCGTGAAGATTTTTGCAGACAAACGATAGCCTTTGCTTTTGCCTGCCCAGCGCACTCTCTGTTGCAACAAATCTTTCATATTCAGGGTTGCTTGAGTTTGCACCATTGCACTGACTTCGCCATTAAATCCAATACTTTTTGCACCAAATTTTTGCGCAATTTTTTGCAACAAAAAAACATCGTCTCCAGAAGCAAAATTATCTCCATCATAGCCATTCACCGCCACAAAAGCATCTTTTCTAAATAAAAAATTAGTGCCATTGGCCAGCACTGGAAAGCCCATGTTGATGCCTCCAGCGGTAATACCCATAAGCGAACACATTTCAATATTGAGAAATTTATTTAAAAATCCATTTTCCTCTTTGAATTTAACAAGTCCCCCTACCGCTTTAAACCCACCAAATACAGCACTTTCAATCATTGATTGCAACCAAGATGTTGGCACTATGCTATCGGCATCAAGCAACAAAACATAAGAATAGCGCGCTGCAGCAACCCCCTTGCTTATGGCAGCTTTTTTTCCTGCAGTAGCACTCAAATGCAGCAGTTGTGCGTTGGCAAGCACTTCAGCTTCGAGCAGTGCAACAGAATTGTCGTCACTGTGGTCGTCTACAAATATAAATTCATAAGGAAAGTCCAACGATTTTAGTTCACGCAGCGCCTGCACGCAATCAGACAAGTGTTTTGCCTCGTTTCGAAAAGCAATGATCACCGAAACACCATCCATTGTGCTAGAGAACGATTTGTTTCTCGATTTCTTTGTCCAGCCATACCAATGCAGCAAAATCACCACCGAATATGAAAAAGTATAGAGCATTAAAACGGGAAAGAAAAAACTCATGCTTCAGATTTAAATATTTTAACCCCATACAAAAACAAAGCGCCAAACAGCGCCGGAACAGCGAGATTTATGAGCCACAACACGGTAGATGCTTGCCACACATCGGCGTCAACAACGACATTTTCACTCCCCTTATACGCGTAAAAGGCATGCACCAACTGCAAACAAATTAAACTGCGGGTAAAACCCAATTCCATCAGTGCAGAGAGCGACAAAAAAGACAAGAACAAAAAAGTAATAGCAACAATGGCAAGACCATCAAACAAAGGCAATTCGATATTAAAGATCTCTAAGCACAAATAAAACTGCAAAGAAAAAACCACATAACGCAATGCAGAAATAAGAAGCACTTCTTTGAAAAGCTCAGCTGGATTAAATAGAGACAAAACCCTAAAATATTTTTTAACCTTTCTTGGCAATGGCGTTTTGTTCACCGCACTCACCAGAAATGAAGGATTTAGCAAGGCCATGAGAAAAAACAAATTCAAAATAATGATCAGCGCGATGTACAAATAATACCACCACTGATAAAGACCGCTAGACACATCGTACATCTTAGGCAAAAAATAAATCAATGCTGCATTACCAAAAAGAATGGTCACAAAAAGTTGGGCCATACTCCCATAAATCGTAAGCACAGTGCCTTTTATTCGATTCTCGGGACTCAAATGCAGAATTCTACCCATGTATTCACCCATCTTTAGCGGCGTAAAAATAGAAACAGTGACACCCGACAAAACCGCCTTATAACTCTTGCCAAAAGACACTTTTTCTACTTTAGATACTAGAAATTTCCACTTTAGCGCCTCCAAAGCCCAATTAAGAAAAACCAATAAAATTGCGACAGTAAACAAGCCTGAACTGTCTTCAATTTTTTGCAAAGGGGACAAGTGTTGAAACTCGTCCTTCTGCATCTCATGAAACACCTTATTGTAGATGTAACCGAAAGAAAATAATACAATGATTATTTTTAGTGCAGTGCCTGCGTACTTTATTTTTTTACTTTTATCCATCGGCTATCCTACAAGTTTACTTCAAGTTATTCAATTTGTCAAAAGAGACCATCATAATAGGCATCGACCCAGGTACCACTGTCATGGGCTTTGGCGTGATTAAAGTTGCAAACAACAAGCTGACGCTGCTCGACATCGGTTCGGTGAAATTTTCAACATTGAAAAATCACGAGCAAAAACTAAAGGAGATTTACGAGGTGATGATCACCCTCATCAACAAACACCACCCCGACCACCTGGCGATTGAAGCGCAGTTTTTTGGCAAGAATGTGCAGTCGATGCTCAAACTCGGCCGCGCCCAAGGCGTTGCGATTGCTGCCGCACTGTCGCGCGAAATCCCATTTACAGAGTATGCGCCCAAGAAAATCAAAATGTCAATCACCGGCAGCGGCAATGCCTCAAAAGAGCAAGTGGCAAAAATGTTGCAAACACTACTGAATACAAAAGATCTTCCCGAGGTACTGGATGCAACAGATGGCCTGGCAGCTGCGGTATGCCACCATTTTCAAGGCGGCAACAAAAGCGAGGGCAAAAAATACAGCGGCTGGGATGCTTTTGTAAAGCAGAATCCTAAAAAAACAAAATGATTATCGCAATTGTACCAGTCCTATGACAGAAGTAGCGATAGATCCTTCGGAGTACCTCAGGAGGACAATCATTCTCGAAAAACCTATGTACAATCGTTCGCATTCATCTCCGTGCGCTTTAAGATTAACAGGAGAAACGAAGTTTCGCTCTTTGAAGGATCTATCGCCCTTAACATAAATCTACTGGCGCCATTCAAGACAATCATTAAAAAAAAGTAGTTTCCATCGTCCAGCAGCAGACTGCGCTTGCCTTTCGGCGGAGAGCAAGGAGATGACATAAAAAACTACTATTTCAATTCCCCACCTTTACACTTCCCGCCGAAGCCCTCTCCTCGGAGAAGGAAAAAAAAACGCTTTACTTCGTCGAAAACATACAGATTGCTATCTTTACTCCTCAATTTTGAAACAATGCTTGTAGTAAAAGACATCCTCGACAATAAGGAAAAAGCCATCATCGGCCTTAAAAAAAGAAACATCGCCACAGCAGAAGTGCTGATTGAACAAGTGATCACCCTCGACGCACAGCGCAAAACTGCCACTACAGAAATGGAAAATGTGTTGGCAGAAAGCAACAAAATCGCCAAGTCGGTGGGACAGTTGATGAAGGAAGGCAAAAAGGACGAAGCCGAAATTGAAAAACAAAAAGCAGCAGAATTGCGCAATCAGTCTTTGTCTTTGAAAGAAGATTTAAGCACCATTGAACAGAAACTGCAAACCTTACTGTACAGCATTCCCAACATTCCGAGTGAAACTGTACCAGCGGGGAAAATGCCCGAAGACAATGAAATCGTTTACACGCAAGGCGATATCCCTAAACTGCACGAAGGCGCTGTGCCCCACTGGGACTTGCTTAAAAAATACAAACTCGTTGACTTTGAGGTGGGCGTTAAAATCACTGGCGCCGGATTTCCGGTATTCAAAGGCAAAGGCGCTCAACTCAACCGCGCACTGATCAACTTTTTTTTAGCAGAAGCAGCAAAAGCGGGCTACGAAGAAATCATTCCGCCACTGATGGTAAACGAAGCATCGGGCTATGGCACAGGGCAGCTTCCCGACAAAGAAGGACAAATGTACCACGTGCAAATAGACGACCTGTATTTGATTCCAACCGCCGAAGTACCCGTTACTAATTTGTACCGCGATGAAATTGTAAACATGGATATTCTGCCCATTAAAAACGTGGCGTATACTCCTTGCTTCCGCAGAGAAGCAGGTTCATACGGCAAAGATGTGCGCGGCCTAAACCGCTTGCATCAATTCGACAAAGTTGAAATTGTTCAAATTCAACATCCCGATAAATCGTACGACACATTGAACGAAATGGTAGAGCACGTGAAAGGCTTGGTGACCAAACTCGGCTTGCCTTTCCGCATTTTGAAACTGTGTGGTGGCGACATGGGCTTCACCTCAGCGCTGACTTACGATTTTGAAGTATATTCAGCAGCACAAGAAAAATGGTTGGAGGTGAGTTCAGTTTCCAACTTTGAAACATTTCAAGCCAACCGCCTGAAATTACGGTACAAAAGCGGTCAAGAAAAACCACAGCTTGCACACACTTTAAATGGCAGCGCACTTGCGCTACCCCGCATCCTAGCTGCATTGCTTGAAAACAATCAAGATGCCGAAGGCATCAATATTCCTGAAGTGCTGCACCCCTACTTGTCGTTCAAAAAAATAAATTGATGTTGACCTACTTGCACCGCAATATTGTTTTTCTGCTTTTCAGCGTTAGCTGCCTAACAGTAAGCCCTTCTTTCGGTCAAGACAATGGACAAATACAATTCAACTTAGGGAAACAATTTTACGGCGAGGGCGAGTTTGACAAGTCCTCTGAAATTTTTGAAGAGCTCTATAAAAAATCAAAATCAGAAGAAGTTTACGAATATCTGCTGACCAGTTATGTGTCTGCAAAAATGTACAAGGCCGCGGAGAAACTGGTGGAGAAAAAAATAAAAGATTTTCCGAAAAGCACGCTTTACCCCATCGACCTTGGATTTGTGTATACCGCAGCGGCAGACGAAAAAAAGGCAACTAAAAGTTTTGAAAAATCGTTGGCGTTATTGCCCGCCGACAATCAAGAAATTATTGTGTGTGCTGGTCGCTTCCTCAAAAGAAAGCAAGCCAACTGGGCCATTCAATGCTACTTGAAAGGGCGAAAACTGGTGCACAACGATTACCCTTTTTCATTTGAACTCGCTGATGTTTACCGTTCGCAAGACAACTATTCAGAAATGATCAACGAATATTTGTATGTTCTTGAATATGGCGAAGGCTACTTATCAGAAGTGCAAAATGCATTACTCAACGCCATCGGAGAAGATCCTCAGGGCCGAAAGAAACAAGTACTGAAAGACAACCTACTCAAGAAAATTCAAGAGAATCCAAGCAACGATCTCTACCTCGAAATGCTAATTTGGGAGTTGATTCAAGAAAAAGAATTTTCGGCAGCACTCACCCAAACAAAAGCGATAGACAAGCGGAAGCGCGAGGATGGACAACGTTTGATGCGCCTCTCTGAACTTTGTTTGAAAAACGAAGATTACGACAATGCCGCCAAAGCACTGAAATATGTCATCGACAAAGGCGAAAACAGCATGTATTACCGTCACGCCAAAATGAATTTATTGAAGGTGTTGAATCAAAAAATTACAACACGTCCCGACTACACCACACAAGATTTATCGGAATTGCAAAGCGCTTATGTTTCAGGGTTGAACGAACTCGGAAAAAACACTTTTACGCTCGAGATGATGCAAGACTATGCGCATTTACTGGCCTTCTTTTTGCACCAACCCGAAAAAGCAATAGTCCTTTTAAAGGAAGCCATTGCTATGCCACGCGCCAGCGTTCAACAAATTGCGGATAGTAAATTGGAGCTGGGTGACATCTACCTGATATCCAACAAAATTTGGGATGCAAGTCTGCTCTATTCACAAGTAGAATTGGATTTCAAATACGATGTCATTGGACAGGATGCCAAATACAGAAATGCAAAAATATCTTACTACAGTGGCGACTTCAAATGGGCCAAAGCACAACTCGATGTATTGAAAGCGGCCACCGATCGCTACATCGCCAACGACGCCATGTATTTGTCGATACTCATCACCAGCAATACCTTGCTCGACACCATCACTACCCCTCTTGAAATGTTTGCAAGAGCCGATTTACTTGAATTTCAAAACCAAGATTCACTCAGCATGCTGACCTTGGATTCGCTTGAAAAAGAATTCAAGTCGCGCTACAATCTAATGGATGACGTGAGCTATTTACGCGCACAAATATATTTAAAAAAACACCTGTGGACACAAGCCGCAGAAGCGCTTCAAAAGACTTATGAATACAAAGATTTACTGGCTGACGACGCGCTGTTCAAACTCGCTGAACTTTATGAAAATGTGTTGAACGACAAAGTAAAAGCGCAAGCAAAATATGAAGAAATACTATTTAAATTTCCGGGCAGCATCTACGTTGAAGAAGCCCGCAAAAGATTCAGAAGGTTACGAGGAGATAAAGAATTTTAAATGCAAATTTTCAATTTGAGGTTTGAACCAACACGAATGAAAATTCAATCTAACTTCAATCAAAAAATCAAAAAACCATGATCATCTACAGTATTACTTTCGCAATTGAAGACAACCTACAGGAAGAATGGTTGGAGTGGACGAAGGAACACTTCATTGGCAGCATCATGGAACTTGGTCTTTTCAACGATTTCCGCTTCAGTAAAACACATCCACGCGCCGACGTGGATACTGCCTACAACATTCAATTTCGCTGCGATTCATTAACGCATCTTGAAATTTTTGAAGCCCAACACGCCGACGCTGTAAATGCAAAAATGATGCAAAAATACCGCGGCAAATTCGGTACCTTCAAAATGGTTTTAGAGGAAATAAATTAGGCTATCTTAGCACCATGAAATACGAATCAAAATACAAAGACGCCACACCAAAGCACGACGATGCCGTTCGTGCGAAAAAACATTTGGGTCAGCACTTCTTAAAAGACGAAAGTATTTCAAAAGCCATTGCCGATGCCTTGCAGTTTCACTTGAACTACAACAGCGTTATCGAAGTGGGACCAGGAATGGGCGTTTTAACCAAATACCTCGTTAAAAACACAGCAATCAAAAATTTCAAAGTCGTTGAAATCGACAGAGAGTCAGTTGCTTTTTTAAAAGTGAATTACCCCGACTTGCAAATTCTCGAGGCCGACTTTTTACAATTGAATTTAGAAGAATTATTCGATCAAAATTTTGCTGTCATTGGCAATTTCCCCTACAATATTTCCACACAAATACTTTTCAAAGTACTTGACTACCGCGACAAAGTGCCTGAGGTAGTGGGCATGTTTCAAAAAGAAGTGGCCGAAAGAATTGCAGCGCCTCCCGGCAGTAAAACCTACGGCATCACTAGTGTTTTGCTGCAGGCATTTTACGACATTGAATACTTGTTCACCGTAGAACCACATGTTTTCAATCCGCCACCCAAAGTGAAATCAGCAGTAATTCGCCTCAAGCGCAATACGCGTGCGCAACTTCCGTGCGATGAAACGCTGTTTTTTAAAATTGTAAAAACAGGTTTTAATCAAAGAAGAAAAACTTTACACAACGCATTAAAATCTTTGAATTTGCAGGTTCCCGAAGAATACAAAACACTACGAGCAGAAGTGCTCAGTGTTGAAGATTACATTAAAATTGTATTGGCAAATAGCCCTGCTTAAAGCTAATTTTTACTTTGCAGCACTTGCGCTTTTCACCAAAGCACTTTCACTTAACTCACCGGCCTGCCGCCAAAAAATCTATCCATTACTTCTTTTGATTCGAAGTACTCCTTGCCATAGATTTTTAATGGGAGCAAGTGGTAAGTTGTGAATGACGCATTTTTTATACGCCATTTCTACATTGTGTAAATTTACGTGCCAGGGCACGATTTAATGTGATGTCAACATCAATTTTTCATTAATTTGCATTAAGAAATAGTTAAGCAGAAAATTGAGTGCTGTGCTTTCCCCTTTCACAATTAGCGCTATCTTTGCACCATGCAGTTTGAACACAACGAACAATTTTTAAAAGACCTTAAACAAGCGATACAAAATCAATCGCTTGACGAAGTCAATACCCTAATCAGCGAACTGCATCCCGTTGACATCGCCGACATTACAACACGCTTGTCGTTGGAAGAAGTAAAATCTTTTTTCGACATCGTGCCCGGCGAATTGATTTCAGAAACCATTGCGGAACTCGAGGAAGACGAAAGAGCAGGCTTGCTCAGCTCACTAACACCTGAACAAATTGCGCGCAAGGCCATTGATTATATGGAGTCGGACGACGCTGCCGATTTGATTATGGAATTGCCGAAGGACAAAAGAAGCAAGGTCATTGCTCTAATCGACGATGTTAAAAAAGCCAGCAACATTGTTGATCTGCTCAACTATCCCGACGATTCAGCTGGTGGCTTAATGGCCAAAGAATTGTTCAAAGTAAACATCCACTGGGATGTGATGGAATGCGTGCAAGAGCTCCGCAAACAGGCTGAACAAATAGAAACCATTCACACCGTATATGTGGTGGATGAAAACAATAAATTATTAGGAACGGTATCGCTAAAAAGTTTGATACTAACTCCGTCAAACACCAAAATTGAAGATGTACTGAACAGAGAAATCATCTCGGTGAAGGCGCACACACAAAGTTCAGAAGTGGCGCAAATCATGGAGAAATATGACTTGGTAGTACTTCCTGTGGTTGACGATTTGAACCGACTAAAAGGCCGCATCACGATTGACGACGTGGTGGATTTGATTAAAGAAGAAGCCGAACGCGACTACCAAATGGCATCAGGACTCTCAGACACCGTTGAGTCACATGACTCCGTATGGCAAGTTACCAAAGCGCGTTTGCCTTGGTTGCTCATGGGCATGATTGGTGGCGTGGGCAGTGCGCACGTACTGTTGGGTTTTGATTTGTCGAAGCACCCCGAAATGGTGGTGTTTATTCCACTGATTGGTGCGATGGGCGGCAACGTAGGTGTACAATCTTCGGCCATTGTGGTGCAAGGTTTAGCCAACAATTCCTTAAAAGGATCTATCGCGCAGCGCTTGGTGAAAGAAACAGGCATTGGACTTGTCAATGGTTTGGTATGTTCTGCTGTACTTTTTGCAGTAAATTTTCTTTCCGATTTTTCATCGCGCACGTGCATCACCGTGAGTATTGCATTGTTGTCTGTCATCATATTCGCTGCAATATTGGGTACTTTCATTCCGCTTTTGCTCAATCGTTTCAAAGTCAATCCCGCGCTGGCCACCGGTCCCTTCATCACCACAACCAACGATATCTTTGGCTTGTTGCTGTACTTTTACATTGGACAAATGATTATTGGGTAGTACTGTTTACAAACTCCATTTTTTGATTTCAAAATAAGCGCCATGAAACATTTAAAAAAAACACATTTCAGTGTAGGTGTTTTATCATTTTTAGCATTTTTAATCAGCGGCTTATACATGAACATCAATGTTGCGCATATTGCCGACAGTGACATTGCGACACGAATGATGTTTAGGGCAAACCACATTTACATTTTACTTGCGGCACTAATCAACTTATTTTTGAGTTTTACTTTTCGTGACGGACAACTGAGCAGCAAAATATTTTATTTTTCTTCTGCACTTGTCACGCTGGCAACACTAACTTTGAACCTTTCCTTTTACGTTGACCCCATCACAAAAAGTATTGAACACCGTGAATTGAGTGCCTATTCAATAGAAGTGCTTTTTGCGGGTTGCGCAATTCATTTATGGACATTGTGGCGCCATGAAAAGAAAAATTAAAACAAGTGCTGTACTACGGCATTCGCAACACCTTCAAAATCAATATTGACAAAACAACGCCAAGCGCATCAGCAGCGATATCGAGCAGCTCAAAAGCTCTGCCGAGTTGCATCAATTCCTGCAAAATCTCAATCAATACTCCGTATGAAAAACAAAAGATTGCAGCACTTTTTTTAGCATTCTGCTGCAAAAATAAAATTGTATTTTGTTTGCTAAAACCACGAACCCAAGCGACAGTGAGCGAGGCAAATAAAAAAACATGAATGTATTTGTCGAAATAAGGAAGGCGCGGTGGATGTGTGCCACCCAAGGGTATTAAACAAACAAATGCTACCGCAAGCGATAGCATTATGCCTATATAATTGTATTTTAAAAACACAAGAAACTAATGTCCGATCAATGCTTTGTACGCATCTGCCGATAGCAATTCTGACAATTGCGAAGCGTCAGTAATTTTAACTTTGATCATCCACCCTTTTCCGTAAGGATCGTTGTTCACCGATTCAGGAGCGCCATCAATATCTTTGTTCATCTCTATAATTTCACCGCTGACAGGCATAAACAAATCAGAAACTGTTTTTACCGCTTCAACGGTGCCAAACACTTCTTCCTGTGCCAATGTTTCACCAACCGTTTCAATTTCTACATAAACGATGTCACCCAACTCACTTTGCGCGAAATCGGTGATGCCAATGGTGGCAATGTCTCCGTCGATTTTGATCCATTCGTGATCTTTGGTGTATTTTAATTCTGAAGGAATATTCATGGCTAATTTTTTAAGTGCCGCAAACTTACATCATTCGTGAATAATTCACAAAAACTTAGGTCACTATTATAGCGTGTAACGCAAACTGATTCCGCCGTTGGAAGTTGACGATGGAAAAGAAAGCGAGTTGGCAGGTGTGTTAAACACCACATCATAAAATACGCGCAAGTTCAATTTGTCGCTGAGCACGTAATCGGCAACGCTTTTAACGCTCACGATGTTTGTTCCATTTTGAACAATAGAACCCCCATCGATCGTACGCAAAATGGTTTTGCTTTGCGTCACCGTTAGGTCGACACGCAGATCCAAATTGCTCTTTATTTTTTTTCCCATCACGAGAATAGGGAAACGCACATCTTTTATCTTATACCCTGTTCCAGCAGTGATGCCAAAATTTGACACTTCCGACACAGATAACCCCGTTAAATTCAATTGCACGGTTCTTGTTTTCTTCAATTCAAATTTCGCAATCCAACTACTCTTCAAAGTAGCGTCAACTTTAACAAGCGGACTCAAACTCTCGGACATTACGATCGAAGCATAATTGTACTTCGATACAAAATTTCCCGATTGTCCAACAGTATCGGCTTTAGTTGTGTAGCCAAACCCATCGTCTTCAAAAGACAGATTTTTAGAAAATCCCTGATTGAGGGTTGATGTGTACGAATGGCTCATTGTAAAAGACTGGAAATACTTGGCTACAAAAGGAATTTTCATCATTCCATCGTAATTCAATTTCCAGTTCGGCAAAGGTATTTTAGGCATTGTTACCATAGGCGATGAAACTGCATTTCCACCCGTGTATGCCGTAATGAAAGATTGCACCAATACATCGGTTTGGGTTCGTCCGTAGCCAGTTGGAAAACCGCCGGTCGTGCTCGGATTGTAATTCGGATCAGCATTGTGCTGATCGGCAGCCAATCGAGAGGCAATACCTGCGCGACTGTTCAAAAATGCCGTGTACACAACCGATGCATTGTCGGTATTTCCAAACTCAAATGCCGATCCCAAAGTAATGGTTGTAATGCTGAAAGTGTACGTTGCCGTAGACGAAAAATTACTAACGTTCTGCTGCGCATCGACGCGATAAATAAATGACGAGTCTTTGCTGAAAGCGCGCGTTCCCGTTAGCTCAATGCGCATTTTGGGGATGGGTTCCATCGTAGCGCGCACGCTAAGGTTTTCGCTGTGCGATCGCGAGTACCGTGTATTGAGTTGTTGTGAATTGGTGGTGAGCCAACCTTCGCGCGCCGCCTTCGACAAAATATCGCCTTGCCCGCCAAACAAGAAATCGGCTCCCGGCGAATTCCGATCAAAGTCCATTCCCACCAAACGCGTATTGGGCACATAACCCGGCAAGAAAGTGCCATTGTTTTCAGAATACGTAAACGAAGCATTGCGCAACAGCATCACCAAACGCAAAGCAGAATTCACCAAATTCAAAGGTTCAAAAACAACTTTCTTTTTAGTGCTGTCGGTAGCAGCAGGCTTCGGCTTATTGCCTGCTTCATTGTTGATTTTTTTGAGATAAGGAATTTTATTATAGAAAGAAACAAGATTGAAATTCGCCGTCAGCTGCTCCGTATTGCTATTGGAAATAGTATTGTTGATCGACTCAAAAGAAAGAGGTGCCGCTTGCCAGTCAACCTTCGCTGTGTACTTAGCGTTGGCGGTGATCCAATCGGTAAATGGAATTTTTTTCAATGGCAACTCATAACCAAAATCCATAGTTTGAGAGAAGTTGGTGTTGCGTCCAAAATTTTTAAGATTGGTAACCAAAGTATCTTGTTTCACTTTGGTGTCGATACGACCTTGCGGCTCATCGATACGCGCTCTATTTACCGCAGCATACTTGAACTTTATGGCCTTGCTAAGGTCCCAACTCACATCGTAATTTCTATCCCAATAAAAGTTTTTATTGAACACTGGCGCAATCAATAAAACTGCGTCGGAATTATTGCGAACAATACTTTCGTTATACAAACGATTCCAGTCGCTGCGCACTGCAATTCGCGAAGGCATCAAATAAAAATTAAATTCACGACCAATTTTATTGTACGGCGACTGCATCAAACCCTTTGCTGCTTTTGTGAAAGCAGCCTTTTTATCCTGCACCTTCTTCATTTCTTTTTCCAATTTCGACAATTCAGCGGTCGCAGTTTTCTGCTTGCGCAAACGATCGATTTCTTCCTGCATCCTGCTCACCTTTTCCTCATAGCTTTCCTCTCTCACCTTCTTAAAAAATCCAACAATGGGGCTTTGAATAAAGGGCTGAAAATTTTTCGGCTGTATCGTATAATTGTAATTCAACGCACCTTTGTAGGTTTGTAAAACATTGTACCGTGTATTCACATCACTCTTAAATGTTTCATTAAAAGCATAGGTTGCGTCAAAGTTCTCAATGTCATATGGCATTGGTTTCGCAGTAGAAGTACTGCTTCTATTTTTTCGCACATTTGATAAATTCAAACTCTTTCGGCGCTGGTAGGTTTGCGCGCTGTCTTGCACTTTTCGGCGTACGTCGGGACTCAATGATGTCATGAGCACATCTTGGTCAAGCGGACTGAATTGCTGGTTTTGAAAAGTCTCAGAATAACCCAAATAAACAGGAATAGAAACATTGTACTTCGCAGGAATCAACTTACCCAATTCTAAACTCGCCAAGGCATCGTACATTTGATAATATTCTTTTTTTCGCGCCGCAACTTTATCGGTAATGTTACCCCATCCTGGCGTGTACATTTTACCGGTTACAGAAAGGTTGGCAAAGTCGGCTAATTTCATACTCGCCGTAGCCGTAGCCGCCCATCCGCTTTGGTCGTTAAAACAAGACAAACGCAATTCGTTCGCCCAAACACCCAAAGATCTTTTTACACCAGGATCACCGTTGTTGCGCACCCCAATCATGATCACTTTAATAGAAGACATCGTTGGAGAACCTTTCACATAAACGTTGTTTTTTCCGTGCACCACTCGATAGCGCTGCGATTTAAAGAAGTTCGCAGGATCAGCGGCCAAGGCCTCATTGCGCTCTAACTTCGCCTCGGTAAGCAAGGACAAATCAAAGTCAAAGGAATTTTGCGACGGCCAAATCGCAGCAATAGCCGCTTCTCTATTGTTGATGTCGATAGGACCTTCGGTAAATTTCATTGGAATTTCATACTCGTAGTAATTGTCATCGAAGTCAGAACCCATTCTCAAAAAAACACTCATTTTATTGTTGTAGTCTTCCGCCGCATTTCCTTTTTTTTCAGCGTGCACAAACATTTTCAAGCAGTTGTATGCGCGCATGTCGATGGTAGTGTTTTTAAACGCAGCTCGAGAATCGCAGCCATCTAAATCATCAATATTCAAGTACAATGCCTGCTCGTTCATATTCGCTTGCGTTTGCACATTGTACACCCTTTCCACTGGTGGTACATATGGAATAGGATCCTTCTGACTGTCTTCTTCCACGTTGATTGATGTCACTACAAACTGAGTATTGTTGTCGTTGGCCACAAACTCACATTCACCCTTCATTTGGTTTTCGTACTTTCTCCATGTTTCACGCACCAAGTCAATTTTTCCAAAACGCAAAATCACTGGTTTACTCCAACCTTTCAATAAAATACGGATATAACGCATTGACCTAAAATCCTGAATAGAACCAATAGCGCGCTCAGGCTTACGAATGGGAATGCGAAAATGAATCCATCTCGACTTTACGTTATTCTTACCATATCCATTGATCGTCCCAACGCTGGGACTCACAATGTTGTTGATGTAGTTGCGGCCTGCCTCTTGATCCACCAATTGCAAATCGTTCGGGCGCAATGAAATGTGGTATTGGTAATAACTTTCTCCCTCATTTAGTGTGTTGTCTCTATTAAGATCTTCAATATCGGGAATCGTTGTTGCCGATGCCAAGTACGCCGAATTGGTACTCGCAGGTGAGTTACCGTGCACGCCACTAAAATCTTTGTATCGCTCAATTACCTTTGATTGTGCAGAATTGAATGATTCATCACGGTAGTGTTTAAAGTTGTCGGCCGACGGGTCATCGGCAATCGACTGCGGTATCGCGCCAAATGCACCATTGTAATAATTCAGATATTTATTGAAAAACACTTTCTCTCTATCGTCCGTCAAGCCATCATAACCCACATCTTGAAAAGGTCGAGTAGCAGGGTCATTGTTGAATGCATTTACGAGATTGAGCGAAGTGGGCACCAATCCCCAAGCGGTAGTGTCAACAGTAGAAAGATCTGTATTGTTGGTGGGCAAGCCATTTTCAAAGGATTTCCTGGAATCGCGTAAGACGTCTTCCGACAGATTTCCAATATGTATGATCATGTCTCCACCCTCTTGTGACCCATTAAAAATTTCATAATCCTTTTGCGCACCATCATCATCAAAAAAAGGATCAAGCATCCAGAATTCTAAAAACTCAATGTTGGAAAACTCGAAATCGGGCGTTTCAATTTTACGCATGATACCACCCCAGCGCGAATTGGGATCTTTCAAAGTACCGTTGGCATTGACACCCGCCGAATAAATACCGCCCACAGTATCAAAATTGTACTGACCACGTTCTTGCGGATAGTAGGCTAAATCAAGCGTAATCAAATTGGGTACAATTCCGTTTTGTCCTGATTTCTGCGGAAATACTTCTGTCTGATTGATAGGACGCACAAAGTTGTTGTTTTGCTGCGCCGCGTCATTTTTCAAGTAATCGGGTGTAAGTCCGCTATTGTCGCTAAACAAAGGATCAATATTGTACCACGACATCTTGGCGCGGTTGAAGCCATTTGCCAAGTCGTTAAGCAATCGTCCTTCGGGGAACATGCCGCTTTCTTCCAAGCCGTGTGGGGTTGAAGCCGGAAACCATGAAGTACGAACCGTTAATGTGGTGTTGCTTTCGGCGCCTTCAAAGTTGTCAATAAAAGACTCCCCTCTGCCACTGTTCACATTTTGTATGGCGGAAGATGTGCCAGGCAGAAGTTGCGCAAATTCACCGGTAACATCAATAGTTGACATTTCCTTGGTCGAGAGCAAAGGCAATTTATCAAGCACCTTAGTCACGAACGGCAAGTCTGTTCGGTATTTGGTATTTAATCCCCAAATGGTATTCGACATTGGTTCTTCGCCTATATCGACCTTCGATGTCAAAGGGCGTTCCGTTAAATTCATAATGGTACCACCCAAATTAAAATTGTCGGAAAATTTGTATTCAAGATGTGAGCCCAATAAATTTTTAGTTTGAATACTGAACAATGCGTTGGTTTCAAGCGAGACTTTTATGGGCGTTGAGGAATTTAAAATCCCTTCGTTGATGATCGTTACTTGTCCACCACTATAGTTCACCGTATAATCCTGATTTTCCACCAAACGCTTTCCACCGGCGGTAACCACAACAGATCCCTGAGGAATGTTCATTGAATTAAGGTTTATTACCGAAGATTGACTGCTTTCGTACTTCACCCAAAATTTAAAACGGTCTTTCGCCGGATATTTTGTTTGCGCCGCAATAGGCGTGACAGCGTACAAAGAGTCGAAACAATATTTATTGGCAAGAGCTGCATTGTTCAATTTTTTGCGCAAGTATTCTCCAAAAGGTTTGCGCACAGGAAAGTAAATTCGGCCATTGGTCGCCTTAATGGTGAGGCCTTCGATAAAGTCGTAAAATCCATCAGAGATTTTATCTTGCTGAATATTCATTTGATCGGCGCCCATCAACTCTACCCAGCGCTTGGCTTTGTCGCCGCCCAAATCCACAAAGTTGATATCTTGATTAGAAGACGGATCGGTGTACAAAATCTGCATTTGAAATGTTTCGCCTTTGATGCCCGATTCTCCCAAAGAATAAACGTTCTTCATCATCAACTCCCAAGTGGGAAGATGCGTGTTGTTGACCGTGTTAGTTTTCAAGAGCTTGAGAAAAAGCGCCTGCGCACTATTGGTGATATCGTTGCTGAATTCACCCACTTGAAAAACTTCGGTTTTACCGGTAACAGTGTACTGAAAGGCAACCGCCAAAATTTCGTCGGCGTTCAACTGGCGATTCAAAGAGATGTATCCCAATTGCGGATGAAAAGTAAATTCATCAGATTTCAGCTTGCGTGCATTTTCAATTTTATTAAAGTTTGCGCCTTCCACATAGCCCATTGCGCTTAAAGCTCCACTGGCATTGGTGAAACTTCGCACGTTGCCATTGGCCGTCACGTTTCCGTATAAATTATTTAAATTGTTGTAAGGATACAAACCTGAATTCACGAAGAGATTGGCATCAAAGGGAAGGTGTTCACCCAAATCTATGAAGCCCACAATTTTTCGCGCTTCCTCATTGTTGTTGTTTCCAACGTTGGTAATCCACACTTCGACTCTGGTGAGCTGCACGGCTGAATTCACAAAAGGCAAAGCACTCAAAGCACTGTCATAACTCTCAGCAAAATACTGCGACAGAAAAAAATGCCGGTTGGCTTCGTACTGGTCGGCCTGAATTTTAAAATCGCGAATTTGCACGCCACCACTGGTTTCAATACTTTTTGAATCACCCTTTTGCTGCGTAACGATAGAGGTTACATTGAGCTTGCCAAACTGCATTTCTGCCTTCACCCCAAACAAACTCTGACTGCCCTGAATCAACTGCGTTTGCAATGGCAGACTGACATTACCAACTTCTATCTTTTTTACAATTTCATCTTCACTACCATTGTACTCCAACTTCATTTGATTTTCAAAATCAAAGGTCGATTCGGTGTTGTAACTCGTGGTAAGTTTCAATTTATCGCCTATCGTTCCAGTGATATTGAGCTGTATTTTTTGATTGAACTGAAAATTGGTATTCGTCTGATTCCGCACTGGAATTGCAGGATTCTTTGTAGTTGAAGAGTTGAGTCCGAAAATCAACTCCGCAGAACCTGTGGGTTTGATTTCAACTTTATTGCTACCAAAGAGTCCATCGACCAAACCACCTTGGGGCAATTTAAGTTGGGGCAATAGCGACTTCTCTTTGTCGAAATTCTCTGCCTTCGCCTTCTCCTGAAAATACTTTTTTTCCGATTGCTTGTAGCGCTCGTCCCAGTATTGGTCAAAGGTCATTGTTTCTGTGCCCACCACCACATCACCAATCTTTCGTACTTTTTTATACTTTTTAGTTTCGGCATCATAAGTCACCTCTTCCTTCACCGCCGCCGGATCATCGGTATAAGGTTGCGATACTTTAAATGCAGTATCCGCCTGAGCAACAATTTGCTCTGCACACAATACCTGCAGCAAGAGGATTACCGCCCAAAGAGGAAAGCTATTTTGAAAATATTTTTTCACTTACAAATTCTTAAGAGCCAGTTTAACTAGCTCCTCAACGCTGTAATTAGGATTATCTGTTATTAATTTTTGCAAAACCTTTTCTACCCCGATTTTGTTGAAGCCCAACATAATCAGCGCGGATAACGCTTCATCTCTGCTGGTATTGTGCGCTGCAGAAAAAACGGAACCTTCGCTTTGCTTGCTAACCTTACCTTTCAACTCCAAAATAATGCGTTGTGCTGTTTTTTCTCCAATGCCTTTGATGGCTTTTAAGCTGTTCACATCGGACACAGCAATGGCTCCCTCTATTCGATCGGGATCCATCGACGACAATATCAATCGCGCCGTATTCGCGCCAACACCCGACACCGAAATCAATTGGCGAAACAATTGTCTTTCTGATTCGCTAATGAAACCATACAAAGTATGCGCATCTTCCTTGATAGAAAGGTGGGTCAATAATTTACAATGTTCATCCTTCCCCAACTTGTCATACGTAAAAAGCGAAATGTGGACAAAATAGCCCACACCACCGCATTCAATCACCACCGAAGTGGGTGTTTTTTCAACGAGTTTCCCCGATAAATGATGAATCATAATTGTTCCTGTTTTTGATGCGCATCCACCACTGCGATGGTCGCCATATTCACTATTTCACGCACCGAAGCACCAAGCTGTAGAACGTGTACCGACTTTTTCATTCCCAACAAAATTGGACCAATCGCCTCTGTTTCTCCCATTTCTTGAATCAACTTATAGGCAATATTGCCTGATGAAAGATTAGGGAAAATCAGAGTATTGGTTTGCTGATCACCCAATTTAGTAAACGGAAACTTGCTGGTTCGCAAAGCAGAATTCACTGCAAAATTTCCTTGAATTTCGCCATCAACGCAGATGTGCGGATATTTTTCGTGCAGTATTTTCACCGCTTCATTCACCTTCACTGCCTCTGCACCCTTGGATGTGCCAAAGTTTGAGTAGGAGAGCATGGCAATGCGCGGCTCAACGTTGAAACGCTTTACAGCGTCGTACGTCAGCAAGGTGATTTTTACCAAATCTTCTGCTGTAGGCTCCAAATTCACGGTGGTATCGCTGAAAAAGAATGTTCCTTTTTTAGTGATGATCATGTACATTCCAGCTATAATCTGATGTTGCTTGTCCATACCAACCACCTGCAAAGGCGGACGAACACTGTCTTTATAATTTCTTGTTACGCCAGTAATCATAGCATCGGCATCACCCTGATCGACCATCATTGAACCGAAATGGTTGCGATTGCGCATGGCAATCTTTGCCTCGTGCAAAGTAAAACCTTTGCGCTTGCGCTTTTCAAAAAGTATTTGTGCGTAAGCCAATCGGGTCTCTTCTGCATCGGAACTGCGCGTATCAATAATGGGCACATCGGAAAGATCCAAGTTGTTTTCAGCAATGACTTGTTTGATTACCGCAGTGTTTCCAAGCAAAATTGGCTTCGCAATGCCTTCGTCTTTCACAACTTGCGCCGCTTTCAAAACACTGTAATTATCGGCTTCAACAAACACAACGCGCTTCGGATTTTTCTTGGCCTGTTGCGTAATTTGATTCATAATTTTTTTATCGAGTCCCATGCGCAAGCTCAGCTCTTGCTTGTATTTGTCCCAGTCGCTAATCGGACTGCGCGCAACACCTGAATCCACCGCTGCCTTTGCCACAGCAGGCGCCACAACAGTCAACAAACGAGGATCAATGGGTTTTGGGATAATGTATTCTTTGCCAAAAACCAAGTTTTTTATGCTGTAAGCCTGATTCACTTCTTCGGGCACCGGTTCTTTCGCCAAAGCAGCGATGGCACGTACGGCAGCCAATTTCATTTCTTCATTAATTGTAGAGGCGTGCACATCTAAAGCACCGCGAAAAATGAAGGGAAATCCTAAAACATTATTCACTTGGTTGGGATGATCTGAGCGCCCAGTGGCGACAATGACATCGGGACGAGAATCGATAGCTTCCTGATAAGGTATCTCTGGATCAGGGTTGGCACACGCAAAAACTATTGGATTTGCAGCCATTACCTGAATCATTGTTTTGTCAACAATGTTGCCGCGCGACAAACCCAAGAAAACATCCGCTTCATTCATCGCCTCCTTGAGCTCGCAATGCGGTGCACTGCTCGCAAATTGTTGTTTGTGCACATCTAAATTTGTACGGTCCTTCGTGATCAATCCTTTCGAATCGAACATGTATATATTTTCCACCTTCGCGCCCAAAGCCAAATATAACTTGGCACAACTGATGGCTGATGGTCCGGCACCACTGACCACTACTTTAATTTTTTCAATTTTTTTGCCTGTGATTTCCAAGGCGTTCAACAAGGCTGCGCCAGTAATAATTGCCGTGCCGTGTTGATCATCGTGCATCAATGGAATATTCAGTTCTTGTTTCAAACGCTGTTCTATTTCAAAACACTCAGGAGCCTTGATGTCCTCCAGATTGATACCGCCAAAAGTGGGGGCAATCGCTTTCACCGTTTGCACAAAATGATCAACATCCGTAGCGTCAATCTCTATATCAAAAACATCAATATCAGCAAATATCTTAAACAATAGGCCCTTGCCTTCCATCACCGGCTTCGACGCCAATGCACCAATATCGCCCAAACCCAGCACTGCTGTGCCGTTGGATATCACCGCGACTAAATTTCGCTTTGCAGTGTATTTGTACACATCGTCAGGATTCTCGGCTATCGCCAAACAAGGCTCAGCAACGCCAGGGGAGTATGCCAACGACAAATCTCGCTGCGTATGGTAGGGCTTTGAAGGCACCACTTCTATCTTCCCCGGTCGGCCTTGAGAATGGTAATCTAATGCTTCCTGTTTTCTAATTTTACTCATGGCTCAATAATTTCCCTATTTATTTAACGTGTAATAGTAGTAATTTTGACCCACTTAATAAAATTTTACGCAAAATGAAAAAGGTCGTAGTTCTTAGCGGTGCAGGCATTAGCGCAGAAAGCGGATTGAAAACTTTTCGCGGCAGCGACGGCTTGTGGGAAAACCACAATGTGTACGATGTAGCCACACCTGAAGCTTGGGCAAAAAATCCCGCTTTGGTTCAAAAATTTTACAACCAGCGTCGTCAGCAATGCCGAGCTGCACAACCAAATGCAGGACACTTCGCGTTGGTCGATCTTGAAAAAGATTTCGATGTACACATCATCACCCAGAACATCGATGATCTGCACGAAAGAGCCGGATCGACCAACATCCTGCACCTGCATGGTGAAATCACAAAAGCACGCAGTTCAACAAACGAAACACTGGTTTACGACCTGAAGGATGGCGACATTCAAATGGGCGACACCTGTGCCGAGGGCTCACAATTGCGCCCACACATTGTATGGTTTGGTGAACTAGTGCCCAACATCTCCATTGCGCAGAAAATCATTCGCAACGCCGACTTTCTCATCATTGTTGGAACTTCACTCAACGTATATCCCGCAGCAGGATTGGTCCACTTCGCTCCCAACTACTGCAACACTATCTTAGTGGATCCCAACGACTGCCCCACTACAAATCTAAAACAACTGAGCATCATCAAAGAAATTGCTGGCACTGGACTTTCAAAAGCGGCAAAATTGATACGCAGCATCGCGTAACAATATTTTTTGTACCTTTTCTCAAGCTTAGCATTGAAAGATCGACAGCACTAAAAAAAACACGGCATGAAAAAGCACACGGCATTGACTTTATTGGCATTATTCTCTGTTGCGACAATTTTCGCGCAAATTGAAAAAACAGTTCCATCATTGGACTTGCTGTCTATCGACGGAAAAAAAATAAACTTGAAAACAGCCTTGGCCGCAAACAAAATTTCCTTGGTGTCTTTCTACGCCATGTGGTGCAACAATTGCGTAACACAGTACAATTCATTTTCCACCAAAGTAAATGATCTCGGCATACCCGTTTTCGCGGTGTCCATCGACGCCAAAGAGCAAGAAGCAAAAGTGACTCCATTTTTAAAAGAAAAAAACTGGCACTTCTCCTACCTTCTGGATCCCGAAAAACAACTGTTCCGCGCCATGGGCGCTACCTTTCCGCCACATCTTTTCTTGGTTAACGCCGAAGGAAAGGTGCTTTGGGAACAGCGCGTATTCAATGAAAAAAGCGAAGCAGAGTTGCTTCAAAAAATTAAAGAATTCAGCGGAAAATAAGTCTCTATTTTCGTCCCAAAATTATTTCGGATCGGCCGAAATGGCACTAATTCATTTAAGTTTAGGGCGATAGATCCTTCGGAGTACCTCAGAAAGACAAATGCGAACAAAGGTCCGTCATGGTTTTACGATGTTCCATAATGGTTTAACCATGTTCCTTAAGGATTTTTTCAAATGCGAACAAAGGTCCGTCATGGTTTTACGATGTTGCATAATGGTTTAATCATGTTCCATAACGGCTTTTTCAAATGCGAACAAAGGTCCGTCATGGTTTTACGATGTTCCATAATGGTTTAACCATATTCCATAAAGGTTTTCGAGAATGGCTGTCTTCCTGAGAGTTGAGATTAAGAGGAGAAACGAAGTTTCGGTCTTTGAAGGATCTATCATCCTCTTCTGTAGCACTAATGATCTCATAGCAGACCAACCAATCATTATTACAATTTTTGTTAATTGAAATCACTTGGGCAATATTGCGACCATGACAAAGTTTTGCAACAAGGAAAAGGCGTTGAAGCGTGGCACACTTTTTTTATACGACGTATGCCCGCCAAATAAAAAAACGGCAAAATGTTTGAACTAAGCAAAGAAGTACTAGAAAAAGTAAGTTTCGACAGAGATTTATTTAAGAAAGAGTTGGAAAAGGCGATCAAATGGTTGCGTCAAAGCAACGAAGTGAAAAGCTTGCAAAAGTGGTGCTACGCCAAATTTGGACACCTCTATTATGATGTTATTGTAAGTTCGTTCTCGAAAAATATCGATTTAAGCAGGTAGCAAGCAGTGCGACCTTAAAATTGGCTTACCACAGCTTTTGATTTCAAAATACCATTCACCTTTTCAAGCAAGGCAAAAGACGCTTCAACATCGTTTTTTCGAATGGCCACGCTTTCAATATTGAAGCCGTAAGGGATGTCGTTTAAAGCACAATAATTGGCAAGAGTTTGTGCAACTTCAAAACAAATCTGCAATGACTCCTGTAAAATATCCTCGGCTGTTTGCATGCGCTGTTTATGCGCGTCGGCAATATGAATACCCAACCATTCCATGAACTCTACAGTCTTTAATGAACCACAAGTACTGAGCGTAAAAATGATCGTAGGCAATGCTTGTTGCGATCTTTGACAAGCCTCTTTAAGTGCTTCCAGCATTGCAATAGTGTATTCTTCATTAAAAACACATTGGGTGACAAAATAAGAAACACCACTTTTCACTTTGTCTAAAATGCGTTGGTCTTCGTCTTTCAAAACAACATGGCGCTCTGGTATGCAAATAGCGCCCATCACTGATTTTTCTTGGTAATCAGACCACAATTGATAGGCCTCTGGCAAGGAAATTTTAGGCACATAATCCGGAGAAGGAATGCCTACCAAAACAGGATGCAAATTGTTTTGATGCATATTTAAAAACCAATCCGCAATTTCCAACTGCGTATACTTTCCAGCGGGACGGTAAATGATTTTTGCCACATTCAAATCCGCCAAATAATTCACGGCATAGTGCATAGGATCCATTGCAGGCTGAAAGGGAAAAGGCCGCGCTTCCTTTGTACGGGTAGATTCATCTTGCACATCATACACAATCAACGCATCGAGATTTACAGTTTTAAGGCGTGCAATGCTGCGTTGCGCTGACTCCAATACTTTTTCTAAAGGTGTTTCCAGCTTCGGCGGTGTTACACCGTAGATCAATACAGCGGATGTTCGGTTCTTTATTTTTTGCAAAAACATTCTTAATTCAATTTCTAGTTAAAGGCAAATGCGGCACAACTCATTTTTTTCCGTCGGGCAAATATATAAAAATGAAGATAAGGCATTCACAAATGCAAGAAGGATAAGCATTTAGTTTTTCAGAAATTTCTGATAAAATACAGCGTGCTCCGCTTGCACGCGCAGGAAGTAGAGTCCTGTCGCGAAATCTGAACAGTCGATTTGACGCAGCGCTTCGCTATTGAAAATACTTTTCTCACAATTGATTTGCTGACCACTGGCATTGAAAATTTGCACTTCGCTGCTATTTCCAACAGCTACGGTCAATAGGTCGCTGACTGGATTTGGATAGAGTACAATTGACGACGACCGCAGCAATTCATGGCGCTGTGTCGCTGCAAAAGCAACACAGCCTGAAGTATCTGAACAAGCATTTTTAGTGAGGACAACAGCATAATTTCCGTTTTGCGTGAGTACAAGTTTTTGAAGTGTATCATTGGGTAGCACAGAATTTGCATTGCCACAGTCTATCCACTGGTATGCAGCACTCGCGTCTTGCGCAATCAATGTGTCATCATTTTTCACGACAGCAAGATCCAGAGAATCTATCACCAACTGCAAACGCAAAACACTGTCGCAAGCCTTGGCACTCGGCAAAGTATCGAGATAAAAACCGGCTGTTTTCCTGTACGTAAAATTGAACATAACGCTGTCTCCCTTGCACAAATTCAACACCAACGTACTGTCGTACCTGGGAATCAAACGCAGCGTAGACTCTTTTTGAATATTGTAATCAGCCAGAGTTCTACCGTCTTCGAGACAATGGCCTGCAAAAACCAATCGCTGCTGGTCGGGCGGTATGCCTTCTTTGTCTTGAATCTTAGCTTTAATGGCATCAATGGTATCGGACGCTTCCACCTCAAGGGCAATTGTTTTGCCAGTCAATGTCTTGACGAAAACCTGCATCGCGAACAATGAAAAAACATGCAAAAACAGAAAGCAAAAGGCAAGTATCTTTTTACGCATTGATATATTGTGAAAATGTGTGGCTAAGATAGGTTTTCGTTGTCGCAAAAACAAACCCGAAAGCTAATCTAAGAATTCAATATTTCGTTTTAGTCCGCTGTATTTAGTGCGTTTCACGGCCGAGTTTTTAAACAGCACATTGAAGGCTTCCTTGGAAATATTTTGCCATTGCAATTTGGTCATTTCGAGCAAATCAGCATGCGGTAAAAATGCACTTTCACTGTGCGGTTTTGAAAAACGGTTCCACGGACACACTTCTTGGCAAATGTCGCAACCAAACATACGGTTCTCGAATTGCCCTTTCATTTGCTGCGGAATCGCGTCTTTTAGCTCAATCGTAAAATACGAAATGCACTTGCTTCCATCCACCACCTGCGGTTGAATAATTGCGCCAGTTGGACAAGCATCGATACATCGCGTGCAAGTACCACAATAATCTTTTATTTCCGTATCATATTCTAATTCGACATCCATCAACAATTCACCAATGAAGAAAAAAGATCCGTTTTTATTGGAAATTAAATTGCTGTTTTTTCCTATCCAGCCTAAACCGGATTTTTTCGCCCACGCCTTGTCCATAACCGGTGCAGAATCCACGAAAATTCTTCCGTTCACTTCACCTATTTCACTTTGAATGAACAACAACAATTCATTCAACTTTCGTTTAATTACAAAGTGATAATCTTCACCAAAGGCATAAGTACTTACGATTGGCGCTTCAGGATCTTTTTGTTTTTCAGCGGGGAAATAATTGACAAGCAGTGAAACCACACTTTTACAACCCTCAAAAAGAATCCGCGGATCAAGGCGTTTGTCGAAGTGGTTTTCCATATACTTCATTTCACCATTTCTTTTTTCTTTCAACCATTTTTCGAGGCGGGGTGCTTCTTCCTCTAAAAATTCAGCTTTCGAAATACCACAAGACAAAAAGCCCAAGTCTTTGGCTTTGGCTTTTATAGATTCACTGTACTTATTTTTTAAAGAAGAATTCAAATTGCTTTTACTTAAAACAACTTGCCTTGATTGCCTCTATATTCTTTGCCCAAATGCTGGTAAGCCAAAGCGGTAACTTCACGACCACGGGGGGTGCGGTTCAAATAACCTTGCATAATCAAGAAAGGCTCGTACACTTCTTCAATGGTGCCAGCTTCTTCGCTCACAGCCATTGCCAAGGTGTTCAATCCTACAGGCCCACCCGAAAACTTATCAATAATGGTGGTGAGTATTTTATGGTCCATGTCATCGAGGCCAAACTGATCCACATTCAGCGCACTCAAAGCCATGTTTGAAATCGCCATATTGATTTTACCATTGCCTTTTATTTGAGCAAAGTCGCGCACGCGGCGCAGCAGGGCATTCGCAATACGAGGTGTTCCTCGACTGCGGCGCGCGATTTCATAGGCAGCATCCGCTTCCACAGGAATGTTCAGTATCTCTGCTGAACGGTGCACAATGCCCGTAAGCACCTCTGCATCGTAATACTCTAAACGACAATTGATGCCAAATCGAGCTCTAAGCGGCGATGTAAGCGAGCCTGATCGGGTGGTTGCGCCCACTAGTGTAAATGGCTCTAAAGAGATTTGTACGGAACGCGCATTGGGCCCTGAGTCAATCATGATGTCAATGGAATAATCTTCCATTGCAGAATACAAATATTCTTCCACAACGGGACTCAATCGATGGATCTCGTCAATGAACAACACATCTCCCTTTCCCAAGTTCGTCAGTAAACCAGCCAAATCTCCGGGTTTATCGAGCATTGGACCTGAAGCAATTTTAATGTTCACGCCCAATTCCTGCGCTATGATGTTTGCTAAAGTTGTTTTTCCTAAGCCTGGAGGTCCGTGTAACAACACATGATCCAGGGCCTCGCCTCTTTGCATAGCCGCTTGCACAAAAACCTGCAGGTTTTCAAGTACTTTGCGCTGTCCGGCGAAATCATCAAATTCTTGCGGACGCAAAACTTTTTCAAATTCCTTTTCCGCAGAACTCAATCGCTCACCATCTGGATCTAATGCTTCGTTCTTCATTGCAATAAAGGTACAGTATAGAAATCGTTTGTAAAACAAAAGCCCTCTTGACTTATCAAGAGGGCTCATTATTTTTTTGTATTTGCTTTTTTCTAGTGGCCGTCAGCTTCGCCTTCTTTCAAAGGAACAGACTGGGGAACAAAGTCAACGTCGTAACCAGGCTTGCTGTAATCGTAAGGCCAACGGTGCACTTCTGGTATTTTACCAGACCAGTTTCCGTGGATTCTTTCGATAGGTGCCGTCCACTCTAAGGTAGTCGACTGCCAAGGATTTTGATTTGACTTTCTTCCTTTAAAAATACTGTAGAAGAAGTTGAAGATGAAAACAAATTGTCCGATTGCTGCCATAATAGCGAACATTGTGATGATCACGTTGATCGGTTGAACATCTTTAAACAATTCATATTCTTCGTTAGAGAAATATCTACGTGGAACACCTGCCAATCCTAAGAAGTGCATAGGAAAAAACACGCCGTATACACCCACAATCGTCATCCAGAAGTGGAGGTAACCCATTTTAGGCAACATCATTTTACCGTACATTCTCGGGAACCAGTGGTACACACCAGCGAACATACCGAAGATAGCACCCGCACCCATTACGATGTGGAAGTGACCTACTACGAAGTATGTATCGTGAATATTGATGTCTAATGCAGAATCTCCCAAAATCAAACCAGTCAAACCACCAGAGATAAACAATGAAATCATACCTAAGGCAAACATCATTGCAGGAGTCAATCTTAAATTACCTTTCCAAATAGTAGCGAGGTAATTGAAAACTTTGATGGCAGAAGGAATCGCAATCAACAAAGTAGTAAAAGTAAATACCGTTCCTAAGAAAGGATTCATACCCGTCATAAACATATGGTGACCCCATACGATGAAAGACAAGAAAGCAATTGCAAGTACAGAAACAATCATCGCTCTGTAACCAAAAATTGGTTTTCTTGAATTCGTCGAAATAACTTCAGAAATAATACCCAACGCTGGCAACAAGATGATGTACACCTCAGGGTGACCCAAGAACCAGAACAAGTGCTCAAACAACAATGGACTTCCACCAGTAGCCTCTAAAGGCACACCGCTGAAGAAGATATCAGACAAGTAAAAAGCAGTGCCAAAACTTCTGTCGAAAATCAACAACAAAGCGCAACTCAACAACACTGGGAAGGAAAGTACACCTAAAACTGCTGTGATTAAGAAACACCAGATGGTTAAAGGCAAGCGTGTCATCGTCATACCTTTTGTTCTCAAGTTGAACACAGTAACGATGTAGTTCAAACTACCCAATAAAGAAGAAGCAATAAAGATGGCCATTGAAACCAACCATAAAGTCATACCCAAACCTGATCCAGGAATGGCTTTTTCAATAGCACTTAAAGGTGGGTAAACAGTCCAACCAGCTGATGCAGGACCCGTTTCAACGAAACAAGAAGCAATCATAATACAGCTCGATAGAAAGAACAACCAGTAAGAAACCATGTTCAAAAATCCTGAAGCCATATCTCGCGCACCAATCTGATACGGAATCAAAAGATTGGAGAAAGTACCACTCAGTCCACCCGTCAAAACGAAGAAAACGATGATGGTACCATGAATGGTCACCAAAGCCAAATACATGTTGGGATCGAGGATGCCTTCTGGCGCCCATTTATCTCCCAAAAAGAAGTTAGAGAATGCGAATTTCTCTCCAGGCCATGCCAATTGCAAGCGGAAGATCAATGACATACCCATTCCAATTACCGCCATAACAATGGCAGTAATCAAAAATTGCTTGGCAATCATTTTATGATCCTGGCTAAAGATATATTTTGAGATAAAAGTCTCGTGATGCGCATGGTGACCGTGGTCGTCATGTGCGTGGTGACCTTCATTGCCGTGATGTCCGTGATCTGACATTTTTTATCGTTTTACAGGTTTCTAGTTCAATTAATTATTTTCCGGCGAACTCGTCACCGAAAGTTTTGTATGATGCTATTCTCGCGTCGTATTCTTTTTGTGACAATACCACAATTGGGAAGCGCATTTTATAGTGCGATGCACCGCATATCTTGTTGCACACCAATTCAAACAACACAAACTTTTTACCTTCGCTGGCAGCAACTTCAACCATTTCAGTTGAAGTATATTTAGGTGTAAAAGTAAAGTATGTTTTTTGTCCTGGAACACAGTTCATTTGTGCACGGAAATGCGGGAAATACGCAGAGTGCAACACGTCTTTAGAGCGGAAAGTAAACTCAGCCATTCTGTCTTTGGCCAGATACAATGTGTCGCGAACAACAACATCGTCATCAGCGCCTTTGTAGTAAGCGGCATCATTTTTATGCTCCAGAATAAACTTTTCCAATCTTCTTCCATTTGCTTTGAAGGCAGAAAGATTTTGCTCGGCATCAGCCAATTCATCTTCCTTAACCACCCAGCCGTTGTTCACGAGTGAGTCTAAATTTTTAACAACAATCTCCAATGCGGCAATTTGCTTTTTAGTATCAACCAAACTAGAGTCCACTGAAGCGGCAGTCATAATACCCAAACCATTAGAACCAGTGATCACAGAGAAATTAACTTTGCCCAACTGCTTGTCTTTACCTGGGTAACGCACCGTCCATTTAAACTGCTCAGCAACCAATTCCAATTTAACTGAGTCTTTTGTAGACTCTTGATACATCACATCACTCCATGTGGTTAAACCGTATGAAATTAAGCTTAACAAAACTATAGCAGGAATGATGGTCCAAGCCATTTCCAATTTATTGTTGTGCGGAAACCAGTACGCTTTTTGACCTTTCTTTTGAAAATACTTATAGATAAAGGCAAACATAACTGCGTGCGTAATCAGGAAGGTAACGAGAATCAATCCCATAGTGATGTCGAACAAGTTGTCGATTTCATCGCCGTGCACAGATGCAGAAGAAGGTAAAATATATTTACCCCATACCACCATTTGCACCGCGATGAGTGCAAAAAACACAACGCCAAACACAACGTACAAAACGGCTTGCGTTTTAATTTCGGACGGCGTTACAAAATCCGCATCGTCACCATTAAGTTTTGTAGCCAACTCGTGCGAGCGCATAATTTTTGCGACTGCAACAACAACAAGTACTACCGTAAAGAGAATCAATAATGCCATTTCAAAATATTTTTAGCTCAAACATTCAATTTAATGATACAAATTTTTGCTTTCCTCTAAGTAAGGATGGTTTTTAACCAGTAGCGGTTTACTCGCCAAAGATCGTAAAACAACGAACAAAAACGCGCCAAGGAACATCAAAAACATCCCAAACTCTACAAAGCCTATTTTTCCAGCTTCTTTCATTGTTGAAGGAATGATCAACATTTGAAGATCTACCCAGTGTGTGAAGAAGATGATGATACCAATTACCAACAACAAGCCTTTTCTCTTTTTCGCGTCAGCATCCATCAAGAACAACATCGGCAGTATAAAATTCACCAACATCATGGCAAAGAATTCAAATTTGTAGTCGCGCAAACGAGCGATATATGGTGCAACCTCTTCAGGAATGTCAGCATACCAAATCAACATGTACTGCGCGAACCAAAGATAAGTCCACAAGAAACTCAAAGCAAACATCCATTTACCTAGATCATGAATGTGACCTTTCTTCACCCATGACATCAAGCCTTGAGATTGCAGGTAGATCAATAAACAAATTGTCATGATGATGCCGCTGATCCAAATTCCAGCAAATACGTACCATCCAAATAAGGTAGAGAACCAGTGTACATCCAAAGACATAATTAAATCCCAAGCCAATACAGAAGAACCGTAACCAAAAACCACTAAGAAACCAGCCGCCATGGCAATGTTTTTAAAGTGCAATTTAGTTCCACCTTCCACATCTTCTTGCATAGATCTCTTTTTGAACTTCATTGCGAAATAGATGAAAGCACCCATGAAACCAAAGAAACGCAGCAACAAGAAACCTCCGTCAGCACCGCTTCCAAAGTTAAAGTAGTGTGCTTTGTGAGAAATAATTTCGTCGAAATCAGCGTGGTTCACATCGTACACATTTGGGTCCATCCAGTGGTACAAATGGTGTTGGTGACCGAAGCCCGCCAAAAGCACCACCAAGATCACTGCAGCACCAATTGGCAACCAAGTAATTATTGCTTCCAAAATTCTTTTGTACACAATGGTGTATGCTGCTTCAGCAACATATTGCAAGGCGAGGAAGAACAAGGCGCCGAAAGAAACTCCGAAGAAGAAGAATCCGTTGCCCAATAAATCAGCCCACAATCTTTGACCCAAACCAGTATGCTCTGCATATTGATAATTGCTGTCGAGTGTCAATCCCAATCCGAATAGAAGAAAACCTGATGCAATTAGAATCAGTGTAAATCTTTTAGCCTTGGATGAAAATGTATATTCCATTTTCTGTTTTTTTTAAGTCTTTAAATTCTATTTTTTTACTTGAAGTGAATCAGCAGGCGCGGCTACAGAAGATGAATCTGATGCAGTAGGCTTGGCCAATTTTCCTTGTAAACTTTGTACGTAGTAAACAATTTTCCATCTTTCTTTTTGAGAAATCTGAGAAGCATGTGAACCCATCATCCCTTTTCCGTAGTGCATGGTGAAAAATATTTGTCCTTCCGGAAGATCTTTCAAAGCAGCAGTGTAAGAAGGAGGTGCAGGAAACTTATCGTTTTGCACCATTTTACCGTCACCTTCGCCTTTAGCGCCGTGGCAGTGGTCACAAAATATCTCAAACAATTCTTTTCCTTGCGCCAAAACGGTATCAGAAAAATGCAATGGATTTTTCAACTCTCTTCCAGCTTTAGCATAGCCAGTAGTATCGTTGGCATATGGAAAAGGAAGAAAACCTTCAGCTACAGTACCCTTTGCAGGTAAGAAACTCGTGTTACCACCTTTCAACAAGTTGTAGATCGCTGCCATTTCCACTGCGTCTGTTTCGATGTTGTAGCCTTTACCTTCCAATCTTTCGTAGATGGCTGCTGAATCAAGATCTCCTTTTTTGGTGTAAGTTTCATAAGAAGGTGATCTGTACATGTCAGGCATGTACTCAACGCCAGGGCTGTTTGGATCAGATGTACAGGCAAACATACCAGAAGCAAGAACTGCCACCAGTGATATTTTACCAATATATTTAAATATCCTATTCATAATATTCTCTTCTTTTTAAGCCGCTTTTTTATTTATTTCAATGGCACCCGTTTCTTTCAACAAGGCAATCAATTCTGCTTCTTTCGATTCTTCCACATGAATCTCCATTACAAATTTATCATCTGTTGTTCTAGGATCAGGATTTTTAGCCTTCATCCCTGGAAGTGTTTTGTTTCTCAGGAAGTAAGTAATCGCCATACCATGCGCTGTGCAAAATACAGTGAACTCAAATGTAATTGGAATGAAAGCTGGCAAGTTTTGCAACAATGAGAAATTTGGTTTACCACCAATGTTCATCGGCCAGTCAACAATCATGAAGTAGCGCATACCAATTAAGGCTAGTGACATTCCTGTCAATCCGTAGATGAAAGCACAAATCGCCAAACGTGTTTTTCTAACACCAATAACGTCGTCTATTCCATGAACAGGAAAAGGAGAAAACACATCTGTGACATGTATCCCTTTAGACACCACCTTCTTTGCTCCGTCAAGGAGAACGTGGTCATCATCGTACATTGCGTAAATTACTGTGCTCATTTCCTTTGTATTATTTCGCTATTCTACTTAATTTCTATTATTAATGTCCATTTTTTGAACCATTGCCATTGACGTCAATGTGCTCACCTGCTTGCAATTGTTTCAACTGCGATTCGCCAGTAGTTCTCAAAATAGTTTTCACCTCATTCAAAGCCAATACCGGGAATACTCTGCTGTACAACAAGAACAACACGAAGAAAATACCGATAGTACCCAAGAACAAACCTATGTCGACAAATGTAGGGTGAAACAAATTCCATGAAGAAGGAACATAGTCACGGTGAATTGAAGTCACGATGATTACAAAACGCTCGAACCACATACCAATGTTTACAACGATAGACATAAAGAAAGTCAACACAATGTTTCTTCTCCATTTCTTCACCCACATCAACTGCGGAGAAACAACGTTACACGTCATCATTAAAGCGTATGACCACCAGTACCAACCTGTAGCACGGTTCATGAAAGCATAACCTTCATATTCCACACCAGAGTACCAAGAGATAAACAACTCCGACAAGTAAGCAACACCTACCATTGAACCTGTTAACATAATGATGATGTTCATGTACTCAATGTGCTTGATGGTTACGTAAGCTTCGAGGTGCAATACTTTACGCATTACAATCATCAACGTACATACCATAGCAAAACCAGAGAATACTGCACCCGCCACAAAATAAGGAGGAAAGATAGTAGTATGCCATCCCGGAATTACCGAAGTGGCAAAGTCCATAGATACAATAGAGTGCACAGAGAATACCAACGGAGTTGCCAAACCGGCCAAAACCAAGGATACTTCTTCAAAACGATTCCAGTGCTTAGCCGAACCTGACCAACCAAAACTCAAAATGCTGTACACTTTTTTAGAAAGTGGTTTCACTGCTCTGTCACGGATGGTAGCGAAATCGGGAATCAAACCGATGTACCAGAACACCAAGGAAACAGAGAAGTAAGTAGAGATTGCAAAAACGTCCCACAACAAAGGAGAGTTAAAGTTCACCCAAAGAGATCCAAATTGATTAGGCAAAGGCAATACCCAGTAAGCCAACCAAATTCTACCCATGTGCAATAAAGGAAAGAGCGCTGCCATGATAACGGCGAAGATCGTCATCGCTTCCGCAGAGCGGTTGATGGCCATTCTCCAACGTTGACGGAACAACAACAATACGGCAGAAATCAAAGTACCAGCGTGACCAATACCAACCCACCATACGAAGTTAGTGATGTCCCAAGCCCAGTCAACAGTTTTGTTCAAACCCCAAACACCAATACCTACACCAACGGTGTAGCAAATGCAGCCCAGTCCCCACAATGCCAACAAGGTGGCAAGTGAAAACATCATGTACCACATTTTGTTTGCTTTTCCTTCTACAGGGCGGCAAACATCCTCAGTGATCTCGTGGTAAGTTTTCTTACCAAGAATTAAAGGCTCTCTAATTTGCGATTCTACGTGATGCATTACTCAGTATTTTAAAATATTAAGCTTCTTTTGATAAATTTCTCACTTTCGTTTGGTAATAAACATTCGGTTTAACACCAACCTCATCGAGCATTGTATATGATCTTTGGTCTTTCGACGCTTTGTGTACGTATGAATTCACGTCGTTCAAGTCACCAAACTGGATAGCGTGTGTAGGACAAGCCTCAGCACAAGCTGTTTCAATGGAACCGTCTTCTACAGCGTGACCTGCTTTTTTCGCTTCCAATTTACCATGTTGAATTCTTTGAACACACATTGAACATTTTTCAATAACACCTCTAGATCTAACAACAACATCAGGGTTCAACACCATACGACCAAGGTCATCGTGTGCAGGATTGATTTTATTGAAGTCAGGATATTGTGTCAAATTCAATGAATCATATTGGAACCAGTTGAATCTTCTTACTTTGAACGGACAGTTGTTCGCGCAATATCTGGTACCGATACATCTATTGTATGCCATTTGGTTCAAGCCTTCCTGAGAGTGCGTAGTAGCAGCAACCGGACAAACCGTTTCGCACGGTGCGTGGTTACAATGCTGACACATTACCGGTTGGTAAACCACTTGCAATTCGTCGTCGCCATCAGGTACCTCCGCTTCGTGGTATTCAGCAATAGAGTTCAATTGATCCAACTCTCTTACCTTCTCGCCTTCCAAAGTAGAAGAGAAATAACGGTCGATTCTGATCCAATGCATTTCACGACTTCTTCTCACTTCGTCTTTTCCAACAACAGGAACGTTGTTTTCACTTTGACAAGCCGTAGCACAAGCACCGCAACCGATACAAGTGTTCAAGTCGATCACCATACCCCAACGGTGTCCAAGATCGATGCCTTGATCTTCCCAAAGGTCGAGTTCAGCAGGCGTTCTTTTTTTGCCGTAAGTATCAGTCAACATTTCTTGTTCATTGTAAGCACCAGCCGCTTTTGAATCTTTGGTGCTTTTAAAAATATCTAAGGTGGTTTCATTGACAATTTTTCTACCCATCATCGTGTGATGTGTTTGGGTAGTTGCCAACGGATAAGTATTGTCTGTTTTTGAAATCTCTACGCTGTTGCTGTACAAGAAATCTTTAGAGATCAAAGGGAAAGCATTCACACCAATCAAAGCGCCTTCTTTGTACAAACCACCTTGCCACTCTTCTCTCGCAATACCTGAAGTGATTGATCTTCCGTAACCCAAAGCAACGCTCACCGTTTGTCTGGCTTGACCAGGCAAAGGATAAACTGGCACTTCTAATTCAACGCCGTTTGCTTTAATTTTGATCACTTTAGCAGGATATTTCTCGCCCAAGTACAATTCGTTGTGGCCTTCATATCCTTTTCCAGTGATGCCAAACAATTCTTTAACATCTTCTGGGTGCATCGTTGCATAATTGTCCCAGGTTACTTTTGTGATTGGATCCGGTAATTCTTGCAACCATGGGTTTAAGGCGTGACGGCCGTCTCCCATACCTGCTTTAACGTACAATTCGACTTCCCAACCAGCGCTCGCCTTAAATTTAGCAGCTACTTCGTTGAAATTAATATCTGCGCTCGTCACTGTTGCAGCGGCCACCAAGGCCATATCTACTGCTTCCGTTTTCGGAGCTTCTACTTTTTTAGTTTCTGTTGTTTCAACAATTGCAGGTGCTGCGTGTCCAACATAAACACCGTTTTGAACAGCTTCGTGCCAAGCAACATTACCTGAAACTAAACCTGCACTTGACCAATGTTCTTGCACATAGTCACCAAAAGCTGTGCTGTTACCAGACCAAGCCAAGATGCTTTCTTGCCATTGACGCGTATTGAACAATTTGTTGATCGCAGGTTGTGCAATATTGTAAATTCCTTTAGCAGGATTGAAGTCATTCCATGATTCGAGGTAGTGGTTGTCAGGACAGATGTAATCACATTCCGCACCAGTTTCATCCAATCTATCTCCCAAATAAATTTTCACTTTTACTTTAGCCAAAGCAGATTTGAAATCTCCTTTATCTCCAATTTTTGCCGGAGAAGAATACACTGGATTCACTCCAGCGATCAAAATTGCTCCAACTGAACCAGCAGCCATTTGATTCACCAATACAGCAAAATCAGTGTCGTTTCCTTTTCTGATGTGTAAGCCTGATTCAACATCTACTGTATTTCCGTAGTTGCCCAATTGTTTGTTGATGGCATTTACCAACAATTGAACGTTGCTGTCATTGCTTCCTGAAACCACCAATCCGTGACCGGCAGCAGCTTTCAATTCCGCAGCAGCTTTGTTTAATTTTTTCTTAGCGCCTTCTGTCAAGCCAGCCGGAACAGTAACATTTCCACCAACAGCTTTCAACAAGTAAGCAGCAGCGATACCGTTTTCAGATGGTTTAAGTGTTGCTCTAACATCAGCGTTAGAACCTGTCAATGATAATTTTGTTTCGAACTGGAAGTGTTTCGACATCCATTCGCCTTCTGGTTTTCTTGACAATGCGTATTGTGCAGCGTATTGGTTAGAGTTCAACCAACCACCCAAGAAATCAGCGCCAATGCTTACAATTACTTTTGATTTATCAAAACGGTAAGAAGGAATCACTGCTTTGCCAAACATCATTTTGTTGGCTTTCAAAATCCCTGAGCTTGAAATAGAATCGTAAACAACGTGCTCCACTCCTGGGAATTTCGCAGCCAAGTCAGCGATTGCTTTTTCAGAAGATGGACTCATCAATGTTCCCGTCAGAACAACAATTTTTCCACCTGAAGCAGAAACATTTGACAAGTGACCAGTGATCTCTTTGTCAACAGTACTCCACTCTAATCCTTTTTGCCAAGATGCAGCCGCCTTTTTAGCTGGCGCTTTACCTCTTTTGGCATCGTATAATTCCAACACAGATGCGTTTACTCTAGCATTAAGAGCACCACCTGTAATTGCTGAATGTTTGTTTCCCTTGATGAAAATAGGACGACCTTCTCTTGTTTTTACAACAACACCGGCGAAATCAAATCCATCAAAATAAGTAGAAGCATAAAAGTTCGCTACACCAGGTGTAATCTCTTCAGGCTTGTTCAAATAAGGAATTGCTTTAGTCACTGGCGTTTCGCAAGCTGCCAATGAAGCGGCAGTAATACTAAAACCAAGGTATTTCAAGAAATCCCTTCTGTGTGTTTTGCTTTCGGTAGCTTCGCTATCGCTCAAAAATTGGTCTACCGGAACATGCTCTGCAAATTCCTTTTGGCTTTGCTCCACAAATTGAGGCGCGGCCGTTAGCTCTTCCAGCCCTTTCCAGTATTTTTTAGTTTCAGTCATCGTTGTTAAACTATATAAGAGAACCTATTTTCTTAATATTATTAATAGTGACATTTTGCACATTCTAACCCACCTATCTTGTCAACAGTGAACTTAAAGTCTTTCTTGTGCTTGAATTCTTTTTTAGCGTCTTCGTGTATTTTCAAGTAGTAATCGTTGCCTGCGAAATTAACTTCTGTTTCGCGGTGACAGTTTACACACCAGCCCATCGTCAATTCAGAGAACTGCTTAACTTCAGCCATTTTCTCCACTTCGCCGTGACATTTTTGACAAGCCACTTTACCTACCTCAACGTGTTGTGAGTGGTTGAAGTAAACAAAGTCAGGAAGGTTGTGCACTTTCACCCATTCAATGGCAGTGTCAGTTCTCATTTTTCCATCAGGCGTAGTGTACTTCATTGAATCTGGATTCCAGCCAATGTAAGCATACAACTTATTGATTTCTGTTTTACCGCTTCTGCTGCCTTCTTGAACTGCTTTGTGACAGTTCATACAAACGTTTGCAGATGGAATACCTGAAGTTTTACTTATACGTGCTGAAGAGTGACAATATTTGCAGTCAATTTCATTTTTACCAGCGTGCAAATCGTGAGGAAAAGCAATCGGTTGTTTTGGCGCGTAGTCTTGGTAAACACCAATTCCTAAAGCTGCGTCCCAACCAATTTTCGCCAAAGTCAACACCACAATTAAACCAATGATGCTGCTTAATTTTTTGTGCGATTTCATCCACGTGCCTATTGCTGACCAAACTGAAGAAGATTCTTCAATTTCAGCACCTTGCTTTTGATTGATCACGTTCTTCATAGAACGATTCACACCAGAGAAAATCACAATGATTAAAGTAGCAATGCCAATCACAATTAAGATCATCCACAAATCACTGTCGCCATCGTCTTCCGACGCAACTCCTTCAGTTGTTCCAGCTGCAGGAGCGCCTGGCTCAGCAACTTTAGGAGCAGGACCAGCATGCAAAAACGCAACCAAGTCAGTCAACTGCGCATCAGATAAAAATCCGAATGCATTCATTGCCAAACCTGCATTTGCGTTGTATACTTGGTTACCGTAAGCGTCACCGCTTGCTCTTACTTTCGCGTTGTCTTTGATCCACGCCTTCAACCATCCATCTACGTCACCGTAGCTTCCTGGCTGCACTCTGTCCACCACCCCTTGTAAGGCTGGACCAGACACTTTTTTGTCCCACGCGTGACATGCGCCACAATTCGCTTTAAAGATTTTTTCTCCTGCTTTGGCATCTTGCGAAAAGCCTGTTGACACAAAAAATAGTGTGCACACCAGTAAAATAAGGAGGGAAGAGATAGATGAGATTTGTCTCATTGTTCTTTTATATAAGTTCATTGATCTGATGACCTATTTAAATTCAAGCCATTTTTAGCTTGCGACAAATTTATAATAATCCTCATTTTTAGCATCGCCTTTGTCATGGAAAAGTCTGCTCAACATCTAATTTAAATTGATTCTAAATAAGGTAATTCCATTACGTTCATTTTAAATAATTAAAAATCAATACACTCCATTCAAAATCGCGAATAATGTTTCCATTTTTAAAACATAAATTTGTTAATATTATTTTAAAAACAAGCACTTTGAAAGAGTGTGAAAATAAATCGAAAAAACCTTTGGCTCAATTGTAGTTGGCTGTTTTTAAACTCGTTATTTATTGTAATTTTGAAAAAAAATTAATTATCATGCGCATCCTCATTTTTCTAATTTGTTTCATTAGTGCCAACATTGCAAATGCTCAAGATGCTGAAGCATCAAAAGACAACAAGGGGGGAGATGTTCTTGTTTATGGCGACGATCAAGTCAATGAATTGCTCAAGCAACATGTAGCCATCAACAAAAAAAAGTGCCCGCATTTGGTGAAGGGCTACCGTGTTCAAATATACTCTTCAGCTGGAAATGGAAGTCGAGAAAACGCAACGCGCGATCAAATAAGATTTCTAGCAAATTACTCTAGCGTTAACGCGTATAGTATGTACGAGCAACCGAACTGGAAAGTGAGAGTAGGCGATTGTCGTTCGCGTTTTGAAGCCGAAAAACTTAAAAAAGAAATTCAGGTAAACTTTCCAAACTGTTTTGTAGTAGTCGATTTTATTGACACCGCATATTTAGACAACTGCAAATAATTTCGTTGACCTCTTTCACTTGGCAAGTTTTATATACCGTATCACCAACAACAACAGCATTCATTTTCGGTTATTCGTTTACTGCCAAACAACTTTTTAAAAGTTAATAGTGCGAACACACTATTTTCCGACAGCCAAAAGTGCGGTGAAACAATGAAGCAATCAATAACTAAAGCGTAAATCCCATTCAGCTCCGAAGGAAGGCAACAAAAAAGGGCTGAGTTATAAAACTCAGCCCTTTAATTTATTGTACATATAAAAACTAGATCAGTTTTTGCTTCACCTCTACTTCTTCGTAAGCTTCGATAACGTCGCCCACTTTGATGTCGTTAAAGTTGTTGATATTCAAACCGCACTCGTAACCTACCGTAACATCCTTCACGTCGTCTTTGAAACGCTTCAAAGAACCAAGTTCTCCAGAGTAAATAACGATGCCTTCGCGGATCAAACGTATTTTGTTTTTTCTTGTGATTTTTCCATCCGTCACGTAACAACCGGCAACTGTACCCACTTTCGTGATTTTGAAAGCTTCGCGCACCTCCATATTTCCAACAATTTTCTCTTCGATTTTCGGTTTCAACATACCTTCCATCGCGTCTTTCAATTCGTTGATCGCGTTGTAGATAATAGAGTACAATCGGATTTCAATGTCTTCTTGTTCTGCTAATTTACGAGCGCCAGCTGATGGACGAACTTGGAAACCAATGATGATGGCATTGGAAGCGGAGGCCAACAATACATCTGACTCAGAAACTTGACCCACTGACTTGTGAATAACATTGATTTGTATTTGACTCGTTGACAATTTCAACAATGAATCAGATAAGGCTTCAATAGAGCCATCCACGTCACCTTTAACAATCACGTTCAATTCTTGGAAATCACCAATTGCAATACGACGACCAATCTCATCCAATGTAATGTGGCGACGGGTACGAATACCTTGTTCACGTTGCAATTGCAATCTTTTGGTTGCTATTTCCTTCGCTTCTCTCTCGTCTCTCATCACTTGAAAGTGATCGCCAGCTTGAGGAGCGCCTGTAATACCTAATATTTGTACTGGGGAAGATGGCCCTGCCACATCCACGCGATTGCCGCGCTCGTTGTACATCGCTTTTACTTTTCCGTAAAAACAACCTACCAAAACGATATCACCCAATTTCAATGTTCCATTTTGAACAAGCACAGTAGCAACATAGCCGCGGCCCTTATCGAGCATAGACTCAATCACTGTACCTTTCGCCAAGCGATCTGGCGATGCTTTCAAATCCATTAATTCGGCTTCCACCAAAACTTTATCTAAAAGTTCATCAATACCCAAACCTTTCTTTGCAGAAATATGTTGGCATTGAAACTTACCACCCCAATCTTCCACAAGGATGTTCATTTGTGCCAATTGTTCTTTTATTTTTTCAGGATTCGCACCCGGCTTATCTATTTTATTGATGGCAAAGATCATCGACACACCCGCTGCCTGTGCATGGTTGATGGCCTCAGTAGTTTGGGGCATGATCGCGTCGTCAGCCGCTATGACGATAATCGCCAAGTCGGTTACTTTTGCTCCACGTGCTCTCATCGCTGTAAAGGCTTCGTGACCAGGGGTATCTAAGAAAGTAATGATTTGTCCACCTTTCACTTGTACAGAATATGCACCAATATGTTGCGTGATTCCACCAGCTTCACCAGCTACCACGTTTTCCTTTCTGATGTGGTCTAACAAAGATGTTTTACCATGGTCAACGTGACCCATTACTGTTACGATTGGCGCACGAGCGAAATCATTATCATATACCTCAACATCTACGTCATCTTGCGCATCGGCGCTCACAAACTCCACTTTAAATCCGAATTCTTCAGCAACAATGCTCAAAGTTTCAGCGTCCAAACGCTGATTGATGGATACAAACAAACCTAAACTCAAACAAGTAGAAATGATTTCATTTACAGAAACATCCATCAAATTAGCCAATTCATTGGCCGACACGAATTCCGTCACTTTTAAAATCGACTTGTCTTGCTCTAATTTATCGCGCTCGTCTTGAATTCTTTGACCAGCTTCATCCCTTTTAATTCTTCGGAATTTAGCTCCCTTGTTTTTATTTTTGCCACCGCTCAAACGAGCCAATGTTTCTTTGATTTGCTGCTGGATTTGACCTTCGGTCACTTCCGGTTTAAATGGTTTTTTCGCACCAGGCGCTGAAAAACCAGGTTTTCCGCCCTTTTGAGGAGGACGAGCACCTGCTGGCGTTGCACTTGGCGTCGGCACAACTCCTTGTACCGGGGCCTTTTGAATACGCTCTCTTTTCTTTTTATTGAAGAAATCATTGCCTTTAGAAGATGCAACTGGATTTTTTCTTTTGTCTATTTCCTTTGGTAATTCTATTCTGCCAACTACTTTGGGACCTTCAATTTTTGCCGCTCTGGCTCTAATCACATCATCTATAGGTTCTGCCGGATTTGCAGATTCCACTATAGGCGCAGGTGTTTCAGCAACAGGTACTTCAGCTACCGTAGGCGCTACTGCAGCCGGCGCCTCCACTTCTGGAGCAGCGGCAACGGGTTCTACAGCAATGGGCTCAGCAATAACAGGCGCAGGAGCGGCAGCAACTGCCTTCTCCTCCACTTTTTCTTTGCCTTTCCCCAAATCGATTTTACCCACCACTTTGACCTCAACGTTTTCTTGAACGCGGGTCGTGAAAAGCGCTTCGTCCTTTGCTGGTTCTTCTACCTTTTGTTCTTTAGTAGGCTGAAGCACAATGGTTTCTTTCTTTTCTTTGCCCACCACCACTTTTTCAGATCTTTCTTTCAAAGATTTTTCCAATTGGAACTCATCCACCAGAAGCTTGTGCATCTGAGGTGTTATCTTGGAATTGGGATTTGAGTCTATCTGAAATCCTTTTACTGCAAGGAAATCAACGATAGTCATTAACCCGAGATTAAACTCTCGCGCTACTTTACTTAATCTTGTTGGCTGGGCCGAATCCATATTTTATTATACTATGCTTTAGAATTTAATACCGCTTTGTGCTATGCTTCAAATTCAGATTTAAGGATGTTCATTACCTCAACAACCGTTTCTTCTTCCAAATCTGTTCTCTTCACCAAGTCAGCGATTGACAAATCCAAAACACTTCTTGCGGTATCGCAACCAATGTTTTTCAATTCCAACAATACCCAGTCTTCGATCTCATCTTTGAACTCATCCAAGCGAACATCTTCTACATCTTGGTCGGTGTCTCTATATACGTCGATTTCATAACCCACCAGCTTTCCAGCCAATTTGATGTTAAATCCACCTTTACCAATCGCTAAAGAAACTTGATCTGGTTTCAAATATACCTCGGCACGTTTTTCTTCATGACGCAATTGGATAGACGTTATTTTCGCAGGGCTCAACGCTCTTTGAATAAATACTGAATCGTTGTCAGAGAAGTTGATCACGTCAATGTTTTCATTGCCCAGTTCACGCACAATTCCGTGAATTCTAGAGCCTTTCATACCTACGCAAGCACCAACCGGGTCAATTCTTTCGTCGTACGATTCAACAGCCACTTTAGCTCTTTCACCTGGTACACGAACAATTCTTTTGATAGTGATTAATCCATCGTAAATCTCAGGAACCTCTTGTTCAAACAGTCTCTCCAAGAACACCGAAGAGGTACGTGACAAGATGATTACCGGATTGTTATTTTTCATATCTACCTTCAACACCACGGCGCGAACGGTATCTCCTTTTTTGAAATAATCGGTAGGAATTTGTTCTGACTTAGGAAGCAACAATTCGTTTTCTTCATCATCCAAAATCAAAATCTCTCTTTTCCACACTTGGTAAACTTCTCCCGCTACTATCTGTCCAACTTTATCTTTGTATTTTTTATACAAGTCGTCTTTTTCCAAATCCAAAACACGTGAAATCAAGTTTTGACGAACTGCCAAAACTGCTCTGCGACCGAAATCCTCCAATTTCACCTCCTCAGAAACCTCTTCACCCACTTCGAAATCGGGCTCAATTAAAATTGCTTTAGAATAAGCAATCTCGCGGTTTTCGTCTTCCACTTCACCATCTTCAACGATGCTTCTGTTTCTCCAAACCTCCAAGTCACCCTTGTCAATGTTGACAATGATGTCATAGTTGTCATCAGAACCATACTTCTTTTGAAGCATATTTCTAAATACATCTTCAAGAATACTCATCATCGTTTCACGATCGATGTTCTTAAATTCTTTAAACTCCTGAAACGAGTCTATCAATCCAATTTGCTGTTCCATATCACCTCTGTTTAAAAAGTAATAACTACTTTACATTCATTTATTTTCTTCGCTGCCTCTGTGGCAACAAACTTTAATACATACTGTGTAACCACCAACTCCTTCTTCTTCATTCCTTCCAGCTTCAATTTCTCGCTGCTCTCCAAAACAATACCTTCCTCGTCGGCTGAGATCAATATCCCTTGCAATTTCTTGCCGTCACCCGTTTTCACTTCTACTTTTTTGCCAATGTACTTCAGGTATTGTTTCAACACTTTAAATGCTTGATCCAATCCCGGTGAAGAAACCACCAGCTCAAAATCTTCCGTTTCACGATCCAAAGAACTTTCAATTTGTCGACTCACTCCCACTATTCCTTTAATAGGAATACCCTCTTCACCATCTACCAAAACACTGATTTTATTACCAGCGCCAACTTTCACTTCCACTAAAAAATAGTTCGTTCCTTCTATTTTTTCGTGCACCAACTTCGTAATCAATTCTTCTGATATCATAACTTTACCTAATGAAGCAGGGGACTTTTGTGTCCCCTGCATATCAAATATCCAATAAAATGGAAGGCAAATGTAGCTAAAAAATTCTAATCTGCAAGGACTTAAAGAAAAAAGCATCCGTTGGGGTGCGGATGCTTTTTTCGGATTTCCTTGTCGGCCCGGGTAGCCAACAAAAGGTATACTAAGAGGTAATTGCAGGATAGACGTTACTTTGAATAGAGGGTTGCCTCGACTTTAAAAATTACTTTAAAGGGGCGCTTCGGCGGTACAGATTGAACTCTTGAGTGGGCGTCGAAACAAGCGTATATGCAACAGGACAGATCTCTCTTTTATCAAGCAACAAATAGGTGCGCAGAAAACCATCATTGGGCTCCATACTCACTTTACCATAACGTTGAAAATACCCATACATCGCCCAATGATCACGGTACTTTGCTGGAACACTGATCACACTGTACGCCGGCAAAATGGAGGTCATCACTTTAATGTCGTGCACCAAAGTATTGTTGCGGTTAATTTTTCCCCTTTGCGCATAAGCCACCATTCCTGAGGTAAAAAGCAACAACAAAGCCATTGTATTAAATATTCTATAGGCCCTACTTTCTATGTTGATGCGTTGCAACCATTGCTGCACCGGAACAGCAACCAACAAAGCAAAGGCAATTGCAAAAAAAGGAAGTGCACACAAAATATAGAAGCCATTTTGCTTCAAACTCACCATAATGGGCAACACACCGCACAATCCCAAAGAAAAGAAAATCCCGCTCCATGTTTTCAACTCAGAACTTGCTTTGTGCTGCCGACCAAGTAGCACGAACACCGTGGTCAACATCGCCGCAATTCCCAACTCAGTCATTAGCTTAACAATAATATAAGCGCGATAGGGTACAGTTTGTATATTTTGAATGCTGTTAAAAACCTGGGCATTTAAGTAGGCTTGAATACTATCGATTCCCGCTGGCACAAAACAGTAAAGCAACAGCGCAGGCAGCAGCAATCCTGCGCTAATAAAAAGCATTCGAATCATGAATTCTTTAAAGGTACTGAGCCGAAAACACCACAAACAAAAAGGAAGCGCCAACGGAAACAAGCCTGTAAATCCTTTGCTCAAGAAAGCGCAAAAAAGCATTGCACCTGAAAGCAGCATATAAAGGCATGATTTGGTACTGGCTGCTTTTAGCAAAAACAACACCGACAAGCACACAAAAATCAACATTGTGTTTTCCAGCATATTGTTGGCAGCGCCCCAATAAACCAAAGGCATCACGAGCCAAAACAAAAAAGGCAACCATGCCACTGCGCTAAATTTACTTAGTGTAACCTGCTGCCAAATTAAAAACAGTATCCCTCCGCTGATCAAATAGGTCACCATGGAATACAATTTCTCAACTAAAATACTGTCGCCGAAAAGGCGGAAAAACAAACTTTGCAATCCCATTACCAAGGGCGGATGCTCGTGAAATGCAGATAAGTAGGTATCCGAAAAACGCAACATCCAAAAACTTCCATCACCCTCCGCTAAGTTTCGCGCCACAGAAGCATACATCAATCCGTCCATAAACATGCCGTCGCTGAACAAAGTGGGCGACAGCAACAAAATGAAAAGCGCAACAACTACAAATAGAAAAGGGTAAAATCTCTTGTCCATCGTTCAAAAATATGTTTTGCTGTGCTTATTCTTGCTAATTTTGAAAAAAATAATGCTTTGAAAATCATCGCCATTGATAGCGTTCACCCAATTTTGTTCGATGTGCTGCGCGCACAAGGACATACTGTAGATGAACTCACGCACCTTGCTTCAGATGAATTGCTGTCGATTATACCCAAGTACGAAGGTTTTATCATCCGCTCCAAATTCAAAATCACAAAAGAGATACTGGATCTTTGTCCAAAATTAAAATTCATCGCCCGCGCTGGTTCGGGCATGGAAAACATTGATTTGCCTTACGCCACTTCCAAAGGAGTACTTTGTTTCAATTCACCAGAAGGCAATAGGGATGCTGTTGCTGAGCATGTACTCGGCATGCTTTTGATGTTGCTCAACAAACTAAAAAGCGCCGACAACGAAGTGCGCCAAGGCATTTGGAAACGTGCTGAAAACAGGGGCATTGAACTGAAAGGAAAAACATTTGCCATCATCGGTTACGGACAAATGGGTTCGGCTGTAGCACAGCGCCTGCAAGGCTTTGAAATGAATGTGCTCGCCTACGACAAATACAAAAGCGGCTTCGCACACGAAGCTACTATGGAAAAAATATATGCGCAAGCAGATTTCGTAAGCATTCATCTTCCCTACACTGATGAAACAAAGTATTTGGTGAACGACGATTGGATCGCCCGTTTTGCAAAAGATTTTTTCCTCATCAATAGTGCTCGCGGAAAATGTGTTGATACCGAAGCCCTAATTAAGGCATTGCAAAGCGGCAAAATTCGCGGTGCCTGTCTCGATGTTTTAGAATATGAAAGTGTTTCTTTTGAACACATTGATGCCGCGCAACTGCCCGCTCCTTTTCAGTATTTAATTCAATCTGAAAAAGTGATATTAAGTCCACACATCGCTGGATGGACGCATGAATCACACGTTAAATTATCGTCCTATCTAGCCGACAAAATAACAAAGGCTTTTTCATAAGTAAATACACCTTTTCATGTTCATTGTCACTTTTTGTTTTCGTTTGGCAAAGAGGCAATGCATTTGCTTAAATATCCTATGCAAAGCAAAGCAAAAAAGCAGCTATCGTTTATATTAAAAGGGGCCTACGGTATCAAGGACCTCTTTTTTCTTGCTATATTTGCGCGATGCAAGTCCAATTGCTTTCAGAAAAATACCGGCTCAACACCGCTATTTCTGAGCTGATCACACATTTGAATCAAAACAACAGTAGCCCGAAAATTCTTTCCGGCGCTAAAGGTTCATTGCCTGCTTTGATCGCAGCCGGAGTGTGGAACAAAGTCAATACACCCCATGTTTTTTTACTCAACGACAGCGAAGAAGCGGCCTATTTTTACAACGACCTTCAACAGTTTATTGATAAAAATGATCTTGCATTTTTTCCGGCATCGTACCGAAATCCATACGAAACAGAGGAAGTGCAAAATGCCAACGTTCTTGCCCGCACCGAAATAATTGCTGCGCTGGTACGGCACAAAAAAAAAATCATTGTCTCCTATCCCGAAGCGATCGCCGAAAAAGTAGTTTCTGAAAAGGTATTCAAACAACACTCTCTGCAAATCAAAAAAGGAGAAGCCCTCTCCGTTGATTTTGTCATCGACGTGCTTTTCGAATACCACTTTGAACGCACCGATTATGTTGTGGAACCCGGTCAATTTGCAGTGCGTGGAGGCATCGTTGATATTTTCTCCTACTCCAACGATTATCCTTTTCGCGTTGAATTTTTTGGCAACGAAATTGAAAGCATACGCACCTTCGATCCCTCCGACCAACTGTCGGTAGATCCACTTGACGTCATCACTGTGGTGCCCGACATTATTGGCAAAGAAAGCACGTCGCAGCGTGAATCACTGCTAAATTTCCTGGGCAGCAACTGCGCAGTATGGATTTCAAATCCCGAATTGTTTCAAGAGCAAGTCGACAAGTCTTTTCAAAAAACAACACGCCTCTTTGAAAAAACCAGCGACTCCCCCATCCAAAAAAGAGCTCCTGAAGAATTATTTTTAGACGAGAAATCTTTTGTTGCCGATCTCAAAAAACACAAAGTCATTCACCTCAAAAGCAGTGGCGACAACACCACTGCGGTGCACAGTTCGCCACAACTGAATTTCAACAAAAATTTTCAATTGTTGGTAGAACATCTGAAAGAATACCAAGACAAAGATTACGCTATATTTTTGCTTTCCGACAATGTAAAAGAACTCTCGCGACTGAAAGAAATTATTGCGCATCACCCACTGCAAAACAGCGCAGAACCTATTCGCTATCAATTCATCAACGCAGCGCTGCACGCAGGTTTTATCGACCACGACGAAAAAATTATTTGCTATACCGACCACCAAATATTCAACCGCTACCACCGTTTTAAGCTCAAGGAGCGCTACAAAAAAAGCAAGCAATCGATCACGATTAAAGAGCTCACAGGCCTGCACAAAGGGGACTTTGTAGTGCACACCGATTACGGCATCGGCGTTTTTGACGGACTTGAAACCATTGAAAACGACGGCAAAAAACACGAAGCCGTACGCATTCTCTACAAAGACAGCGACCTTTTGTACGTCAACATTCAATCGCTGCACAAGATTAGTCGCTACTCGGGCAAAGAAGGCAAGGAACCCACCATGAATAAATTGGGTACCGCCACTTGGAAAACAAAAAAAGAAAACACCAAAAAGAAGGTCAAAGAAATTGCCTACGACCTCATTCAACTGTACGCCAAAAGAAAGGCTCAGAAAGGCTTTTCATACAGTCCCGACAATTACCTGCAACAAGAACTTGAAGCGTCATTCATTTACGAAGATACGCCCGATCAGGAAAAAGCAACAGTGGCGGTGAAAGAGGACATGGAAAAGATATTTCCAATGGACCGCCTCGTTTGTGGTGACGTTGGTTTTGGTAAAACAGAAATTGCCATTCGCGCCGCATTTAAAGCAGTATGCGACAACAAACAAGTTGCCGTACTAGTGCCTACTACCATTCTTGCACTTCAGCATTTTCGCTCTTTTCAAGAACGCTTCAAAGATTTCCCGTGTAAGGTCGATTACATCAACCGCTTCCGCACTGCCAAACAACAGCGCGAAACACTCGATCAACTGAAGGAAGGAAAAGTAGATATCATCATCGGCACCCACCGCATCGTTGGAAAAGACGTGATCTTCAAAGACCTTGGTCTATTGATTATCGATGAAGAACAAAAATTTGGCGTCGCCATCAAAGACAAATTGAAACTGATCAAAGCCAACGTTGACACACTTACGCTCACAGCAACACCCATCCCGCGCACACTGCAATTCTCACTCATGGGCGCACGCGACCTCAGCGTCATCAATACGCCGCCACCCAATCGCTATCCTGTTGAAACCACTGTCACTAGCTTCAACGACGAAATGCTGCGCGATGCCATTCGCTTTGAATTAGAGCGGGGCGGACAAGTATTTTTTGTGCACAACAAGGTGGGCAACATTATGGAAATTGCAGGCAAAATTCAACGCTTGTTGCCAAGCGCTCGCGTGGCTATTGGTCACGGACAAATGGATGGCCAAAAATTAGAAGAAGTGATGCTCGATTTTATTGAAGGACAGTACGACGTGCTCGTGGCCACCACCATCATTGAATCGGGATTAGACATTCCCAATGCCAACACCATCATCATCAATAACGCGCAAAATTTTGGATTGAGCGATTTGCACCAAATGCGCGGAAGGGTTGGCCGTTCCAACAAAAAAGCTTTTTGCTATTTGCTCACGCCGCCACTTTCTACCCTGAGCGATGAATCACGCAAACGCTTGCGCGCCATCGAAGAATTTTCAGATTTAGGCAGCGGATTCAACATCGCCATGCGCGACCTAGACATTCGCGGCGCAGGAGATTTATTGGGTGCCGAGCAATCGGGATTTATCACCGATGTGGGGTACGATATGTACCAACGCATTCTCGACGAAGCTCTTTTTGAATTGAAAGAAACTGAATTCAAAGATTTGTACGAAGGCGAACCCAACGTGCGCATGTTTGCCGACGAATGTGTGATCGACACCGACATTGAAATATTGATTCCTACCAACTATGTCAACACCGTATCTGAGCGCTTGTCGTTGTACAAAGAGCTCAACGAAATAAAAAGCGAAGAACAATTGCTGCTCTTCGAAAAACAAATGATCGACCGCTTTGGCGCCATACCAAAAGCAACGCGAGAATTGTTTAACGCGATGCGCTTGCGCTGGTTGGGGCAAAAACTGGGCTTCGAAAAAATATTGTTGAAAAACAATAAATTGCGCGGTCACTTTTTAGGCGATCAAAACAACAATTATTTTCAATCTACACAATTCGGCGCCACCTTGAAATACGTGCAAGACCATCCACAAAAATGCCAGCTAAAACAAGTAAAAGACAAACTCACTTTGGTGATGGAATATATTTCAACAATAGAAGAAGCGAAGGAAGCGCTGGCAAAAATTGCAGCACCTATTAAAGTCTGATCTGTCCCGTTATATTTTTAACTCGGTAATGCGTGAAAGTTTCATCAGAAACTAGTCCTTTACCCGTAATGATCTTGTCTTTAGTGGTAATGCGTACATACTCTTCTGTAAATATCTTTCGCGTGTTGGCATCCCAAACCAAGTGCTCGGTATTTAGTTTATCTCCAACTTTATTGAATACCACAACATTTCCTTTGGCCTCCATTTGATTTGATGTGCGAAAGCGTGTGGCGTGGTTGGCGGTCATCTCTGATTCAACATTTTTCTCCTGATCAAAAAACCAAAGATGCACACCCTTTTTAAATTCGTCGTGGGCAATATCACCATCGTACTGCTCCATCACCTTTCCCTGCAAACGAACGCGCACAATGGCTGAATCGCTGTAAAGCACATCGTAATCGAGATAAGTTGTGGACGGAAATTTATTTACAACGGTAGCTGTGGCCACTTCCTCTAAATCATTTTTACAGGAAGTAAAAAAAAGCAAAAAATACAAGCCCAACAATAGAAATGCATTGAACTTCAAAAACTGCTTATCACCCATCTTAATCGAGTTTACGCTTGATAAACCACTTGTCATTAAAGGTAAAGCCAAGATTAAATTTGTAGTAATCCTCCTGCACAAGTCCATTGCTAAGGCTACCTCTTCGGCCAATTTCAAATCCTAAATTGATGTAAGATCCAAACAATTCTCTTTCAAATTTAAGTTTGCGCAACGGAAAACCCATGCCCAAGCTCAAGCCAAAATCATTGATCGCACTGCCATTCACCATCAAAGGCAAGGTTCCATAGCGCAATCCACAACGGTATGCAACGCGTTTTTGATAGTTCTCATTGCCCACTGCACCAGCATTTGGCACGTACTGTGCGCCAACGTTAATACTTCGTCCTAAGGCAGCGGATGCGCCGTTGATCAAGCCCATATTAGACCATTCCTGTTGCTTATAATCAGCAGTAACAATCACCTTTTCTTTGTAGTTCATGGTCAGTCCGGCTCCGAAATAAGACGGGTATTTCACTGTAATTCTATCGGGACTTCCTGAATTGTCAACAACCACATTTTTAATGTTTCCACTGTACAGAACGTCTATTAACACATTTTGAGAAGTACTAACTTGCAATTCAGCCGATGAAACATTCATCATTTGTTGCAAACCATATACAGCGCCCAAAGTAAAACTAAGATTGTCGTTAACGGGCAATTGATACTGGGCACCAAAATCAAAAGTTAAATTTGAAAATCCATATTGATTTTCCACATAAGAATTGGTGAAAGTGGTGTCGAGTGCTCTTAATTTTTCACGCAGAATGGTGCCAAAAACATAATTCATTTTTCCGCCAACCGAGAAATTTCTATACTGATAACCTGTTCCGATAAACACGGTGTTGAGCCCTCCGGCGCCATGGTAATAATCATTCACGGTTCCCAAAATCGGATCGGTACTTGTGCGTTTCACGCGATAGCCCATTGAGGCAAAAGGAGTCAAACCAGCCATTGCACCCCAACCTTTGAGCAACGGAACGCCAACACCAATTGTACCTAATGAAGCATCTGTATAAGAAGCAGGATCATTCACACCATCTTTAGCACTAACGCTATTAGACACCGCGTTCACATCAAAAGTCACATATTTCAAATTACCGAGTGACGCTGGATTGAATAGATTAAGATTTGTACTGCTATTCATCGCAATACCTGTATTGCCCATTCCAAAACTTTGCCCAAACTGATGCGGATACAACATCCCCAAACCAAATTGGGAATAAACGGAATTTGATCCACCTTGCGCAAAAGCTGAGCAAGTGAACAAAACAAGAAGGGCAAGTATTTTAACGCGCATTGTATTCTAAAATTACATTCAGCCCTCTCAAAACGAGATAAGGGTCGGCAAATATCTTCATATTTAACAGGCTTTCAAAATAAGAAGCATCTCCACCTGTAAATATCACTTTTAAATCTTTGTATTCTGCATCGTATGCCGCCATAGAACCGGAAATTTCAAATAAAATACCATTCACCACTCCCGACTGCATACAACTTTCGGTGCTATCACCGGTAAGTGTAGGCAAAGTGGGGCTTCCTGCGGGGATTAACGGAAGCTTATCTGTAAAAGTATGCATTGCCTTAAAACGCAAGTTCAATCCAGGTGCAATAGCGCCACCACAATAAACACCTTGCGCACTCACAAATTCAGTGGTGATGCAGGAACCAAAATCAAAAACCAATACATTTTGTTTGGGAAAACGAGCTTGTGCACCAACTGCTGCCGCCAAACGGTCTAAGCCCAAAGTAGCGGGTGTTGCATAGTGCACTAATATAGGCAGTGGGGTTGACTGCGAAAACAGCAAAATCTCGCTTTTAGCACAGCGCTCCAAAAAATTTACAGATAATTTTTTTACCGTCGAAACAATAATTTTACTGTACTGTTCGGCATCCACAAACCGCCACAATTCTTCCTCCGAAAAAGCATCAAAAACCTTGCTGCCACTCAATTCTTGATTATTGAACCAAGCCACTTTAGTTTTTGTATTTCCTATATCTACTGCCAAATGCATCGTTCAAAGTTAGACCTATTTTCATAGAATAGAAATGCGAATGTTTTATTATTTAAAAAATATACTTAGTTTTGCCCTCCATTATTTAAAATGGTGCCTTAGCTCAGTCGGTAGAGCAGCAGACTGAAAATCTGCGTGTCGCTGGTTCAATTCCAGCAGGCACCACAAAAATGGAAAAAGCCTTTAGAGCAATCTAAAGGCTTTTTTATTTATGGATTGGCCCAGATTAAGTGTACCACTGATTCAAATTTGAAATCGCGTCTTTTCGTATTTACGTTTGAATCAATTTTTCGCGGTACCTCACCAATAGACTTGATTTAGACACAAAGCCAATATACTTGCCTTCATCAATTACGGGTAGATTCCAAGCATTGGTTTCATCAAATTTTTTCATCACCGATTGAATAGATTCGTCAGAAGAAATAATGGCCGGAGGATTGTGCATGAGTTGTTTTACAAATACACTTTCGTACAAATCATGTTTGAACATAATTTCACGAATATCATCAAGAACAATGATCCCCACAAGAATTTCATGTTTAACAACAGGGAAAATATTTCTTTTAGAAGTAGAAACAACTTCCGTTAATTCGCCTAAAGTGGCATCTGGAGAAATACTTTGAAAGTTTTTTTCAATAACGTACATTGTTTTGAGAGAAGCTAAAATATTTTTGTCCTTATCATCCACAAATAAATGTCCTTGCTTTGCTAAGTTTTTAACATCCAAAGAATGCGGTTCAAAATAGCGGGCGATCATAAAACTAAAGGCAGAGACAATCATTAGTGGAATCATTAATTCATAACCTCCCGTCAATTCTGCAATAAGAAATATAGCTGTCAAAGGCGCGTGAAAAACCCCACTTAAGATGCCCGCCATTGCTACCAAAGTGAAATTGCTAACAGGAATATCCCTAAACCCTAATAGACTTAAAATAATGGCAAATCCAAATCCTAAAAAGGCCCCCACAAAAAGAGATGGAGCAAAATTCCCTCCATTCCCTCCTGAGCCAACAGTTAATGCTGCTGCTATGGGTTTAAATAACATGGTTAAAATAATAACTAAAGCAATTGCCAATTTATTGGTTATGAGGTCGGCAAAAACACTATGCGCAAACAACTCATTTGTTTCTAGAGAAGAAAATGTTTTGATACTTTCGTATCCTTCTCCAAACAAAGGAGGAAAAATTAAAATCAATATTGACAAGCTGAGACCGCCAACCAATGCTTTTGTATAAATACTCCATGTTTTATGATGGATGCTTGTCTCTATCTTTAAAAAAACTCGCAAGTAATATACCGACATAACACCCGCTAAGAGACCCAAAATGATATAAAATGGCACATTGTGGTAATCAAATTTTTGGGTTAGTTTAAATGACAGTAAGATTTCTTCTTTCAAAATTATTTTTGACAATAACGCCCCTGTTGCTGCAGAAATAATAAGGGGTATAAAAGCAGAAATAGAAATATCAGCAAGCAACACTTCTAAAGCAAACAAGACACCAGCGATAGGGGCGTTGAAAGCAGCACCAATACCAGCGGCAGCCCCGCAAGCTAAAAGCAGCGTGCGATCCTTATAATTAACATGATAAGTTCTGGAATAATTAGAGCCAATGGCTGACCCTGTTGTTACGATCGGAGACTCCAAACCCACCGATCCTCCAAACCCCACGGTGATGGCACTTGTAATAGCATTCGAATACATCAAATGTTTGGGCAAAAAACTGCCTTTTTTTACAATCGAAAACAATATACTTTCCGTGCCTTTTTCCAACTTTCCTTTAAAATACTTTCTGATAATCAAAGCCGTAAAAAAAATGCCAATTGTCGGGAAGATTAAATAAAGAAAATGTTGGAAATTTAAATGGAAATCTTTTGTGATGGTGATGCGAATATAATGCACTACTGTTTTTAAAACCACGGCCATTCCTCCCGCTGTTAAACCAACCAGGATACTGGATACAATAAGAAATTGTTTCGGGTTTAATTTCCTGTGAAGCCAGTGAATGTAAACTTGGTATTTGAGCTCTTTTCTTTTCACGCTATAAGATATCGAAATTAAAGTAAATCTTTGTTCTGGCAAACATTAAAGCCAACATCATCATGAAAATTCTACTGTAGATTTACTAATAGTGCTAGGAAACATGTTTTATACGCCTGATTATTCACAAACACAGAGCCCTTAGAAATATTTATGGGAATTGTATGTTGGATTACCGTCGAAATCATGGGCAGGGATCTTCCCATAAAGTGAGCAAAAGAACAATGTGTGAATGCGTATTTATGCCCAGTATGAAAATGGGGTAATTACAATCACTTGATGAGATAGATGCAAAAAAAAGCCTTCCCATCGTCTGGAAAGGCTTTCATTATTGGTTTTGATGCTTACGCCAAAGTAAATTCCAAAGTAATGTTGGTATTCAACAACTTTGAAATTGGACAGTTCACTTTTGCGTCGTTTGCTGCAGTAGCAAATTGCTCGGCACTAATACCAGGTACCTTAGCTGTTACTTTCAGCGCAGATTCTGTTACAGCACCTGCTTCTAAAGTGATGGCACAAGAAGTATCAATTGCATCCGCAGTAAAGCCGGCTGCATTTAAAATAAAGCTCAATTTCATAGTGAAGCATCCTGCGTGCGCGGCTGCAATTAATTCTTCTGGATTGGTACCCACGCCTTCTTCAAAGCGAGAAACATAAGAGTATTGTGTTTTGTTCAACACGGTACTTTGTGTAGAAACATTTCCTTTACCTTCCTTTCCTGTTCCTTGCCACTCGGCTGTTGCTGTTCTTTTCATATCTCTTGTTTTAATTGGTTTATCAAATGCGCAGCATAGATAAGCACTTTTATTTAAATACGATGCCGCTCAACTATTGCTTTTATTTATACCATCATCGTTACGGCAAATATTCCAAACCATTACTTCACTATTTTAAACTGAAACATCGGACTGCCATAAGCACCGTACAAACGTACCCACAAAGGCAGTAATTGCTCGGTTCCTCGCGCCGTTGTGATATCGCCCAAATCTAAAATGTTTTCTTTTTTCCATGCGAAAGAAGTCAACAATGTAACTACTTCTGCTTTTGCTTCTGCCGAATTACCACTGATGAAAATATTGTGGTCGCCGCCATTCACCAAAAGTGGATTTACCATCAACTGGCAGTTTAATGTGTTTAATGTCTTTACCACTTTGGTATCAGGAAATAGCTTTTGAATTTCTTCGCCCAATGAATTGTCGTTCACGATAGAAAGCACGGGCGGCATGCCTTTGCTGAAATCAAGGGGATTTGAAATATCGATCAATATCTTTCCTTTTAAATTTTCGGCACCTGCCAGCGTTAATGCATCAAGAGTATTCAATCCTTTTGTGCAATTGAAAACAATTGAAGCAAATTGTGCCGCATCGGCGAAAGTGCCCTGTGCTGCGCCTGCTCCCGACTTGGCCACCCAAGCCGCCGCCTTTTCATTGTTGTTCGTTCTTGATCCCATCATTACTGAATGCCCCAAAGAAAGCAATTTAGTAGCGATCACATCGCCTACCATACCTGTACCCAATACTGCAATTTTCATAGTATTAATTTTTTGTTTTTACGGTTAACGAATAAAAAAGAATGCCTAGAGCAAAAGCGTGCAAAAGCACCATGATCCAGGTTTTTAGAAAAGGCCATATCAATGCACAATACAAAAGCATAAACAAAGCACAAACTATCGCAATATACGTTGCATTTTTTTGCTTTTGCTTTAACCCACTGAAAAGAAAAAGAAGCACTGTACCACAAAAAAGCAACACCAATCCATCTACCAACAGGCGCAACAAATTTCTATCGTAGTGTGCGGCATGCGGCGACAACAGCACAAAAACCTCGTGCAACAAGCCATTGGCGACAGTCCAAATACCCACACCAAAAACAAAATGCGGCATGTAGCGCAGCAATTTTTCCATTCAATACAAGTTGTTTTTACTTTTGAATTATATTGTAATAAGTATAGTAAAGGAAAAAAGTAAATTCCACAATTGCAAGAACCGTAAGCGCGCACACCTACTGTCAATAGTAACAGTTATGCATCGCAGCAAAGGAAAAAAACTATAAAATAAATTTTATGATCATTGACGGACAAGAAAAAATAGTGCAATTGTGGGGCAAAGAATTCCATTGTGCCCTTGACATCACCATGCACTATATTGGCGGCAAATGGAAAACCGTTATTTTATGGTACTTGCGCAACGACACGAAGCGCTTTAGTGAAATCAAAAAACATGTTCCCGACATCACCGAAAAAATGCTGAGTTTGCAACTACGCAGCCTCGAAGAAGACGGCATCATCAAGCGCAAGGTATACGCCGAAGTGCCGCCAAAAGCAGAATACAACTTAACCGCCTTCGGAAAAACAATGTTGCCTATGATAGAAGAAATCGTAAAATAGGGGCGTGAACTCGGAAAAAAAGAAGGGAAAATCGTCAACCGAGCACCAAAAAAAGAAAGAATTTTATGCCTAAAAAAAAGAAGCTCAACGACCTTCCAAGCACATCAATTGTGCTTTTTGCGCTCAATATGTCGACTGGCGGCCTTTTGTTCCTTGCGCAAGCGTCTTCTCTCCGCCTTTGTCACAACACCATCCGCTTTCGCCATTTTTTTGTCGCGCTGAATACGGCGCTGTTCGCGTTTCAAGCGCTTTGCTTCGCGTGCCGACAATGATCCATTTTGCACGCCATTTTCAATGCGCTGCTTTTCTTGAAATTGCTCTTGACTGATCTTTGGCGTGGCTTGTCCATTAACTATTGTAGCCAATAAAACAAAGGCAGCGGTGAAGGCGATTTTAAATAGTTTCATAATTGTATTTTTAAGGTTACACTACTAAGACGCATACAAACAGAAATGGTTTAATGTCGTTTTTAAAAAAATTATTTTTGATGCTGCTGATATACAAATTCCAACAATGCCACTGCAAATTGAAAATCCCTTTCTTCATTCATCCATAGGGACACCCATGCACCGCTATGTTCCAATACGTGATGTTGTGCGCAAGCAAAATTCGCCATGCAATAATCTCTGTGCCTCACCCCTACATACACATCTAAAAGCGCATTACCGTGCATGTGCCCCAACTCCTTGCCTCCAATATTAAACTGCAGGCCTCCATACGAATGCAGTGACAGAGAAACACCCTCCATCTGCTGAATTCGCTCCTCGACTTTACAAATCCATTCGAATTTGTCGCGCCGAAAAACAAAGCTCTGCAACAAAAGCAAACTGTTGTAAAAGTGGGCTAACAAAGGCAGCTTCGACAAAAAATGAAGATGTTTTACAACCCACGCAAACATCTAACGCTCACTTAATTTTTTGATGTGCTTCATTGCCCTCATATGCACATTTCGAGTGATGCTTTCCGCCCAAATATTGTAATACCAAGCAGGAAAAACTTTTAAATCATACCAACTGACTCCCTCTAAAGTGGTGGTTCCATTGCCATTGTCTTTGAGCTTGAACTGACCGCGTTTCAAATTGATATGACCAATAATTTCGGGATCTTGCGGCATTTTTACGATATCGAAAGTGAGATTTTTTTCAGGCTCGTACACCACAATTTTTTCGTCGAAAGAAATTCCATTTTCAAAAACACATTTGCGCCCTCCGCCTACCTTTCGCTCGGTCACCGTGGCAGCCACTACCTTGGGCAAACCTATGTCGAACAACCAATATTCCGATGGCGCTTCTACCTCGTCAAAAGCCACTACATTCGGCCATACCTTAGATGGCGGCGCATTTACAATCAACGTGTCGCTCACTTCATAAGCCACTGAATTTGCGGAGAGAATGTCGAACACATAAATCAGCAGCAGCGTGCCAAAAACAGAAAGACGCGCCTTGTTGTTTTTTCCGCTGTACAAGTAAACACCGAGCCCTGCACCCAACAACAAGAAAGCAATAATCAATGGCGACACTATGAGCAGACAAATGTAGCCCTCTTTGAGTACCGCAACAGCCCAAATCAAAATCACAACGAAATTGCGCAGCACCTGCCTAAATAAAAACCTTGTGCTCGACTCCTCATTGGTCAAGTATTTCACACTCAAAACACCTATCAAAACAGGAACAACCGTGAACAAAGAGAAAACCATCAAACCTGCGACGTCACTGTTTTTTTTGGCGATCCACAGTGACAATACAGAGGCACAGATTCCAAAAAAATTGGCGTAAATTGTACCCTTCCAATAATTCGATAAAGCATTCCATTTCTCTTTCATAAGCTTCTATTTAATTTCCTTCTCCCAAAATTTTTCACAGTCCATTGCCTTTCTTCCCAACAGCGCTTCCATTCGCGCATTGTCGTGCACATTGTCGCTCGCCAATAAATAATACTGGTCTCTGTTCATGAAAGGATTTTTAAATAGCGTAAGCAGCATAAACAACCAATGTGTCGCCCACTTCGGCAGCGAAATAATTTTTATTTTCGATTTTGAATAGGCTATCATTTGTGCAAGTGTGAGCACTTTAGGTCCGGTAGCATAAAAAATTCCACACTCCGATGAAGTAGCCAATTTCACTATCAAATCAGCCACATCTTCGCCCATCACGGGTTGAAATTTTGGATTCAAAAAATGCGCCGGCATCGGCACAATGCCCATCATCCATTTGCTCATTTTGACGATCATGTTGACTTTTTGCACAATCGCCGTACCTCTTGTCAACACGAAGGAAGGACGAACAATGGCTATATTTTGCGCAGCCAGCAGCAGCGCATCGGCAACCCCTTTGGTGCGCGCATATTCTGCTTTGCTTTTTACATCGGCTCCCAATACTGAAACATGCACAATGCGCGGATTTCCCATTGCTTCGCGCTGTTTTAGCACATCGCGCACTACTTGCACATGCGCTTTCTCAAAAGTGTTTTCTCCTCTTTCTTCAATAATGCCCACGATATTCACTACCACATGTACATTTGTGAGCGCCGACCAATCGTCGCTGTACACATTGAAAGGCAAGTAATGCACGCCTTTTGCCGAGCGCGAACAACCCAGCACTTCATCATTCGGAAAGGCTTGCAGCAAATGCTGCATCACCACCGTTCCAATCTGTCCTGTTGCTCCAAAAACGACTATTTTCATATCAGTTATATTTAATTTTCACTGGCTGTTCCCAAATGTAGGGGATTGTTTTTTGCACACTAAAGGCTCCCTCTAACTTTGCCGATGCGAAAAAATTGGTGCTGAAATCTTTCACACTTAAAACTTCAATCGGCCATTCCCTTCGAGTGATTTGGGTAATGCTCACCGCATCTTCGGCAAAAGAATAGGCCCTGTCGATGCGCTTTACCGCAGTATATAGATTTTCATTTTGTGCAGCTGCAACATAGGGATCGAAGGTATAATTCAAAAATTTACCACTTTGACGCAGCGCAAATACATTGTTATTTTGTTCGATTTTAGCCAAGGTCAAATTGTAATTCGCCACCCAATTTCCACCCAATACCATCAGTGGATTGGAGCTGAAAGACTGCAAAAAATAAATGCCTTTCGGGCCCAACTTTGAGTATTCGCCATCGTCAATCAACAAACGAAAAGCCACATGGCGGTAAGCAAAAGAAGGCAAAAAACGATGCATCTCCATCTTCTTCAAATGCACGTCTACCATAGAAATTAAAGCCCTTCCTGCGTAATCAACAACTTTCAACTGCTTTGGAAGATGTCCTTTCAACTCTTCTTTGTCAATTGAAAAATTAATCAATTTAACCTCGTGCAATTCTCCTGAAAATTTCATATTTTCTATTTTAAGAATTTAGTAAAATATTTTGCCAACCTTCCCCCTCCGCACAATTTTTTATAAAGGAATTTCTTTCATTTAGTATATGCTCAAGATATTTCTTTAAAAATAAGGCGTCCGCGATTTTCCCGAAAACGCCAAATGGCGATGTATAATAAAACTCATCTTTCATCATTGTATCTTGACCATTTTGAATAAAAATGTGACGATGACTCAAACACTTGAATGCGCCCAAAACCATTGTATCCACAAAGACATAGGGGCGACTCATTTCTGAAATTTGACCAGTAAGTTCTTGAGTAATGCCAAAATGTTTGGCGCGAAAAGTTACCGTTTCATTCACTTCAATGAGTCCCGATTTTCTGCCGCCCACAATCCGTTCACCAGACGCGCGCATAGACAAAACATGAACCTCCATGCTTCTCGCCAAATCAAAACACCTTTCTATTGGCGCTGCGATTTCGGTATGTAAAAGTATTAACGGCATAATAAAAATATTACTGCAGCCGAAAGATGTAGAGTAATCCACCAAGCGAAAGTAAGTGCTTGAGAAAGTCCTAAAAAGCGCACTCTGCGGTACGACAAATAGCTCATCAATACATCGCTCAAAACCAAACTCACACAAATCCATGCACTGCTACTGCCAAAAAAATAGAAGGCAAAAACAAATGGTACTTGCACTAAAATACCCGCCATCATGATCGTTGCCAAATGGCCATAATAGTCCATTTTATTGCGCACACTATAAACAAAAATGAAAAGAGAATGCAGCAACCATCCGACACCAACCACTGCAAGATATTGAGTACCGGAACTAAAAAATTGAGGTAAGGAAAGTCCCACCAAATAAGAAACGCCAGCACTAACAAAAGACACAACAGCGAGGTAACTCATTCGAAATCCCCAATGAAATTCAGGCTTACAATCATTTTCAATAGTGGTGTACACAGGAGCGATCAATCTTCTGTTGTACGAGAAAATATGGTAAAAAAAATCAAGAATCAACAGCAGTGGCGGAAACAAAAACACCCTAACTATTTTGCCAAATCTATCTTCCAACATCCACACAATTCCTCTAACACCATAACGTGTTTCTTTAGTTGCAGGATCATAAACTGCCATTTCATTGCAGTAGATCTCTTGGTTGATGGAGCAGGCGGTTAACTCGTCCATATCCTGCAAAGGATTTAAGTTTTCTTGCCCTGCCAAACCAGATTTAGCAGCAACGAAAGCCCCTGCGCGACAAACCCTACAACCATTGTCGAAATACATTATTTTATTTGACTTTCCCATTTTTCAAAATATGATTATTCGTAATTGTACCAGTACTGAAACCGCAGTGACGATATATCCTTCGGAGTACCTCAGGAGGACAACCTTTCGCGAAAAAACTTTGTAGAAAATCGTTCGTTTCTGTCCTCCTGAAATTTGAGATTAAGAGGAGAAACGAAGTGTCGGTCTTTGAAGGATCTATCGCTCTAAACATAAATTTACTGATACTATTCTGCACAATAATTTTTCAAAACTTTCAATTTTTATTGAAACATATATGTAAAAAAATATTACTTCACCAAAAATTTCATCAATGAACCCGTGAACCAGTTTTCATCAGCCTTCACCATGCGTTCAATCATCTTGTCAGTATTTTCGCCAAACGAAGAAATGTCAGCAACTACCCTTTTGAATTCGCGGGCTTCGGTAGTATTTCCTTTCACTTGTTTCAATTCACGCAAAGTTTCCAATACAGGACCCAGCTCCCTTTTGCGGCGTTCATTCATGATTTTAATGGCCACTTTGTAAATGTCTTTATCGGCTTGAAAAAACTCTCTTCTTTCTCCTTTTTTCAAAACTCTACTTACAATTCCCCAGGTAATTAAATCGCGCGTGTTCATGTTCACATTTCCACGAGAAACATTCAATTCCTCCATGATATCTTCTGTGCTTAATGGCTCAGCGCTTACTAAAAGTAAGGCGTGAATTTGAGCCATGGTACGGTTGATACCCCACTCGCTGCCGAATATCCCCCACGCTTCTATAAATTTATTTTTACCTTCATTGAGTTCCATAATTCGAATGTAATGATTGTTTTTAAACTTTCAAAATATATTGAAAGTTTGTTTTCACATCCGACAGAGGATGGGTCGCTAACTTAGTGCGATGGCCCGAGCCAAGAGGCGGGCCATCGGTGACGGGAGCGAAATTTTTCCGTGACCGACGGATAAAAAATTTCGTGACGCGCGGTGGGAGCATCTCTTGCCTCTTGATTTTTTGTTGCTTTTTCATCAAGGAAAAAGTAAAAGAAGAGAGGCTGAAAGCCTCAAATAAAAGATTCCGTGAAGTTACGCTTCGCTAAACTTCACGGAGCAAGCGAATGAGGACGTAATAGTAATAAGGACTCCGTATTAATTCGCGGCTAAAGGTTTTTGATTGTAATCAATGCTTTTCAAAGTTTCCACAAGCACATCGGCAACAGCATGGAATTTTTCTTTATTGCCACTGCTAATAGGTTCGGATTGCGGTAATTTTTCACCCAAGGCATCAATCTGTTTTCCGTTCTTCCAAAAGCGATAGCAAACATGTGGACCGCTTGCCAACCCGGTAGAACCAACATAACCAATCACATCCCCTTGGCGCACACTTGCACCACGACGCATGCCTGACGCAATGCGTGACATATGCAAATATTGGGTGGTGTAAGTGCTGTTGTGTTTTACTTTCACATAGTTGCCATTGAAACGATTTTGTGTTGCTTCAATGATTACACCATTGGCTGTGCTCATGATAGGTGTTCCAGTTGGCGCCGCATAATCCGTGCCCAAATGTGCTTTCCAGCGCTGCTGCACAGGATGAAATCGTTTCATGGTATAGCGCGATGAAATGTGCGAAAATTTCACTGGCGCTTTCAAAAACTGTCTTTTCATTCCACGGCTTTCTTCGTCATAGTAGCCACTCACACCATTTTGCTCAAAATATACGGCGTAGTATTCGTGTCCTGAATGTTCAAACATTGCTGCTTTGATTCTTTTAATGTTCACGCTCTCGCCCTCCACTTGTTGTTCATCGTAAATCACCTTAAATTTATCTCCTTTTTGAATACGGTAAAAGTCAATGGACCAAGCATAAACCTCGGCCAATTCATTGGCAAGCGCCGCGCTCAAACCATTGTCGGTCATTGTTTCATACAAAGAATTATTGATGATGCCCGACGCTTTTTGTTCAAGTGTTACCACTGGTTTACTGGCGGCATATACAAACATGCTGTCACGCATATCATACACCACATAGTCAATGGCATTGATTTCGTAAATAAAACATTGTGCTTTTTTAGTAGAATCTTTGGAGCAAAAAACAGTGTATGGTTGATTGGCTTTAAACTTGCGAACATCAAAAACATCTTTTCCGCGTTGCAGCATCAAGTCAATGTCTTTCATTGGAATGTGGTGCTTCAGCAAAATATCGGCGATCAGTTGATTGGGTTTTACTTTGTCTTCTACTACTTCGAAGGAGTCCAATGTAAAACCATATTTGATCAAAGAAGCTTTGTCGCGCTCAATAGCCACTTGTTCATCGCCACCAAAAACACCACCGTCTTTGATGAAGATAAAATACACTAATGAAAAGCCTGCTAAAATTGCAAAAACCGATATTAAATATTTCTTCATTTTCCCTGTGTCAAAATTAAGCGATGGGAAAATACAAAAAACTACCTTTTTGTTTTAGTTAATTTTTAAAAAGTTATTACTTTGCTTTGTTCAAGACAGATGTAAGTCCCGAATACTCAATTAAATCCATTTTCACAGCGCCCACCAAAATATTGGTTTGCACGCGCACGGGCACCTTACTTTCATCGGCCGACAGCCACACCGTCATGTCTTCTTCAGTTTTGAATACCCGACCTTTTTGCACCACGGGATGGAATTTATAGCATTTTATTTTTCCAAAACCAGAGTGTATGACTTCGGTGCCCATGAATTTAATTTTCATAGGATAGTTTTGGAAATCAAAAAAAGTGTTGACTACAAAAAGGTCTCCCACTTTGGCATTGGCAAAATCGAGCACGCGCGCGTAGTAAAAAGCCGAAATCATGTCTTGTACATTGGTATCGGTTTTAAAACGTTGCTTGTTACTAATGGCTTCGTGACTGTAATGATTGAAGGCCACATCGTGCTCAATCTTATAGCCTCCTTCATTTACGCGTCGCACGTGAAATAGCGGCAATATCGATTCTTGATCAACATAGCTTTCATAACGATCGCGCACCGGATACACAAGGTCCCATGCGCTATTGGTGAAGCCTCTGGCCACCACGTGCAAGGTATTTCGCTTGGCAATTTTCACTGTATCAGAAGTAACCTCCAACGTAGCATTGCCTGCGTCGATAACACCGTAATGCACACGGTACTTTAATTTTTCACCGCGTTGGAAGGCCTTGTTTTGAACTTTACGCAGCGGCAAAACCTTTCCGTCGGGATATTCATTTTGACTTTGAGGAGCAAAAGAAAAGAGTCCTATGAAAATAGAACCTGTAAGCGCCAACACTGAAAAATACCTTTTTCCCTTTAACATAAGCTTCGTTTTTTAAGAAGAAACAAAAACTATTCCAAAAATTGTTTTCTTCCATAAACGACAAAAGCAGCGCAAAGTTTCCTGAGCGCTGTTTTATAAAAATGCTCTATTAAAGCACTATGTTAACGATTTTGCCCGGCACCACTATGACCTTTTTGGGCGCTTTGCCTTCGAGGTATTTTTGAGTTTGTTCCATGGCCATCACTTCTTTTTCAACGTCTTCTTTGCTCAACGACAAATCGAATTCATGAAAAAAGCGTGTTTTTCCGTTGAAAGAAATAGGATAACTGAAAGCACTTTCTACTAAGTACTCGGCCTTGAATTCAGGGAATTTCGCAAAAGTAATGCTGGTCGTATTGCCTAATTTTTCCCACAACTCCTCGGCCACAAATGGGGCGTAAGGAGAAATCAAAACCGCCAAGTCGGCTAGAATTGCGCTCTTATTGCACTTCAATGCCGTGAGCTCATTCACTGCAATCATAAAGGAGGAAACAGAAGTATTGAAAGAAAAACCCTCAATATCTTCCTGTACTTTTTTAATGATTTTATGGAGGGCTTTGAACTCTTCTTTGTTGGGCGCTTCATCAGACACCGCAAAATTTCCATCGGCATCGTGATACAATCTCCACAAACGGCGAATGAAATTTGATGTTCCTGAAATGCTGTTGGTGTTCCATGGTTTCGACAATTCAAGAGGCCCAAGGAACATTTCGTACAAGCGCAGACAGTCGGCGCCGTGTTTTTCAACAATAGAATCGGGACTCACCACATTGTATTTCGACTTCGACATCTTTTCAACTTCTGCGCCGCAAATGTATTTTTCGTCTTCTACAATGAACTCAGCGTTTTTGTATTCTTCACGAGAAGCTTTGAATTTTTCAATATCCAATACATCATTTTCAACAATATTCACATCAACGTGTAAAGCCGTTGTTTCTAATCTCATTAAATTAACATTTTCAGCCGTAGGATTCAATCTAATAAATGCGTCCAATGAAACTTTTTCTAAGTTTCTTTTTTCCAAATCATCAATATTTCGGTTTTGAATGCGGTCATGAATCGGCATACTCACAAAAATCAAAGGAAGTACAACAGATTCATCTGATCCGCATGAAAACAGAGGTTTTATGCGGTAAACAAAATTACTTCTCCCCTGTATCATCCCTTGATTGATGAGCTTTTGCGCAGGTTCATTCACAGGAATATATCCCCTGTCGTACAAAAATTTTGTCCAGAAACGTACATACAACAAATGGCCGGTAGCGTGCTCCGATCCTCCGATATAGAGGTCTATGTTTTTCCAATACTCTACCGCTTCTTTCGACACCAATTCTTTGTCGTTGTGCGGATCCATGTAACGCAAGAAATACCAGCTCGACCCTGCCCATCCAGGCATGGTGCTGTATTCGTACTCGTATTTTCCGTGGTATTTCCAATCGGCAGCGCGCGCCAATGGCGGCTCACCATTTAAAGTGGGCAAATATTTATCGACTTCAGGCAAGATCAATGGCAATTCGCTTGCATCGACCACCATCGGAATGCCGTCTTTGTAATACACAGGAATAGGCTCTCCCCAGTAGCGCTGGCGGCCAAAAACAGCATCGCGCAAACGGTAATTGGTTTTTCCTTTTCCCAAAGATTTTTCTTCGATCACAGCAATGATTTTTTTCATGGCGTCTTTCACTTCCAAGCCATTCAAAAAATCAGAATTGATCATCTTTCCTTGTTTCGCTTCGTAAGCTTCTTCTTCGATATTTCCGCCTTCCACTACAGGCATGATAGGCAATTGAAAGGTTTTGGCAAAAGCGTAATCGCGTGAATCGTGACCGGCAACGGCCATCACCGCACCGGTTCCATAACCCGCCAAAACGTAATCGCCTATCCACACCGGAATGTCTTTTCCGGTGAAGGGATGCACTACATAAGAGCCAGTGAAAACGCCAGTAACGCTTTTAACGTCGGCCATTCTTTCGCGCTCCGAACGGTTTTTTGCTTTTTCAACATAGGCATCAACGGCTGACTTTTGATGTGCCGAAGTGAGCGCTGCAATGTGCTCGTGCTCGGGTGCAATCACGAGGAAAGACACGCCGAATATGGTGTCAGGACGCGTGGTAAAAACCTCTAAATCTAAATTGGAACCTTGAACTTTGAACTTTAAACTACTTCCCGTTGATTTTCCTATCCAGTTGCGCTGTGCTTCTTTAATACTTTCGGTCCAGTCGATACCGTTTAAATCGTTCAGCAATCTTTCCGCATAAGCCGTGATGCGCAAGCTCCATTGCAGCATTTTTTTGCGTTCCACGGGATGTCCACCGCGCTCAGAAACACCGTCTTTCACCTCGTCGTTGGCCAACACGGTTCCTAAAGTAGGACACCAGTTCACCATTGTTTCCGATAGAAATGCCAAGCGGTGCTCCAACAGCAAATCCGATTTTTCTTTTTCGCTCAAGTTTTCCCATTGGTATTTGCCTTCAATTTCGATTTGCGCGATCAGCGTTTCAATTTTTTCAGCCTTATTCGTGGCGGGATTGTACCACGAGTTGAACAATTGTATAAAAATCCACTGTGTCCATTTATAGTAAGAAGGATCGCTCGTGCGCACTTCACGATCCCAATCGAAAGAAAAACCAATCTTATCCATCTGCTCTCTGTAGCGATTGATATTGTCTTTGGTGGTGATGGCAGGATGCTGTCCGGTTTGAATAGCATACTGCTCCGCCGGTAAACCAAAGGAATCGTAACCCATCGGATGCAACACATTGAAGCCCTTTAATCTTTTGTAGCGCGCAAAAATATCGCTGGCAATATATCCCAGTGGATGCCCAACGTGCAAACCCGCGCCCGAAGGATAAGGAAACATGTCTAAAACATAGCTCTTAGGCTTGGCGCTGTCGATTTCTGTTTTAAATGTTTTGTTGGATGCCCAGTGCGCTCTCCATTTGGCTTCTACTTCTCTGAAATTGTATTCCACGTAATTTGATTTTAAGTGCTGCGAAAATAAGGAATATTGTTTCAGGATTAAAGGAGAAAATGGAATGCCCACTCCCTTCTTGCCTATTCCCTAATTTTCATTAATTTAGCCCCTCGATGGAATGGAAAAGCAACATAAACGTATGGCGTACTAGGATATCTTATATCTCTACCGTCATCAGCATAGCCTTGGTACTATTTGTTATTGGCTTGCTAGGCCTTATGATTTTGAACGTAAAGTCGATTTCTGATAAGGTCAAAGAAAACTTTGAGTGCAATATCTATATGAAAGACGATGCCAAGGAATCGGAGGTCATGCAGTTTAAAAAGATGATGGACGCGAAAGATTTTGTACTCAGTACCACCTACCTTGATCAAGCAGCAGCAAAAAAAATATTGGCAGAAGAACTCGACCCCGAAGAACAATTTGACGACATTGTGGGCGACGAAAAAGTACTTGAAGCTTCCGTTGTGCTAACCATGAAGGCGGCATACACCCACCCCGATTCGCTCAAAAAACTTGAAGTAGAATGGCTAAAAAACCCCATCGTTTCTGATGTGCGCTACGATGGCGGCAATTTGATGAAGATTCACCAAAATGTAGAAAAAGCGAAACCGTGGTTGCTCGGCATCAGCTGTGTGTTACTGTTTATCGCTGTAGTACTGATCAACAACACCCTTCGTCTAAAGGTATATTCGCAAAGATTTCTTATTAGAACCATGCAGCTCATTGGCGCCAAGTGGTCGTTCATCCGCCGGCCATTTATTTTTAGTGCTGTGGCGCAAGGCGTGATTGGCGCACTGTTGGCGATACTGATGCTTATGTCGTTTTTGTCGTTTTTAATCAGACATCAACCCGACTTTGCCGATATTCAAAATCCAGAAATGAACTTGATGCTGTACGCCTCACTGCTGGGCCTCGGCATTTTAATCACCTACCTGTCCACCATCATCGCAGTGACCAAATTCCTGCGTTTGAAAACCGACGAACTCTATTATTAATTTTATGGAAAAGAAAGATCAAGCCTTTGAATTTGGCAAAACAAACTACCTCCTGATCATAGCGGGAGTTGTCATTATGGGCATCGGATTCGTTTTGCTTTCGGGCGGAGGAACGGACGATGTAACACAATTCAATCCAGATGAAATTTTCAGCACCCGCCGCATTACCGTAGCGCCTATCACCGTATTGGTGGGCTTGGGCGTTGTATTGTTGGGCATATTGAAAAAACCCGAATAGCATGACTTACATTCAAGCCATCATCATTGCCATCATAGAGGGATTGACTGAGTTTTTGCCTGTATCTTCAACAGGACACATGATATTGGCGCAATCGCTGATGGATGTGAAAGATCCTGAATTTGCAAAAACCTTTGAAATC
>CANFBW010000011.1 GCA_947444925.1 Flavobacteriales bacterium
AGGTCAACTGATTCAAAAATCTGATCCAGTTTACCGCGAAGCAAGCACTTTTCGCGCCCACTTCTTCGCTCCTGTAAAACACATCTTTGGCATGCCTGTAGATACCTTTTGGGCTAATATCTTCACTATTGTGTGCATGGGCGGCTTTTTGTACTTCACCCTGTACTTTGACTTGTTTAGAAAAATAATTGAAGGCATTTCCTCCCTTGCTTCATTGTTAAAAAAATAAAATCATCGATCATCCGCAGTCCCACAATTAGATTTAATTGTAGGGCGATAGATCCTTTAAAGACCGAAACTTAGTTTCTCCTCTTAATCTCAAATCTCAGGAGGTCAAATACAAACGATTATTTACAAACATTTTTCAAGAACGATTGTCCTCCTCATTTACTCCGAAGGATCTAGCGCCTCTTTCGTCAAAGCATTGGTGCAATTACGAATAATCATTATACTATTTTTACACTATTGCTTTTGCTGTAAAAAAAATACTGATCTTTAACGGCAAATGCTATTGAATAAAATGAAAAACAAGGCCACACTTTGGAGCATACTTGTGCTTCAAGCCTTACTTTTTTCATCTTTTGTATTTTATTCGCTTGCCGAAACAAAAGTTTCTCAAAATTTCACCAATGAGTTTCAATCGGTCGAATCATTCGGCAAATCGGAATCGATGCAGCAAAAATCAGATGTGGAAGACAGCGAAAACATCTTTGCTGAATTGCGTGAAAATGAAGAAGACGAGCAAGACGAAAAGACTTTTGCTCTCGACTATAACGCTTCCTCTAATTATGTTTCCTATTCACTGGTTCATCAGCGCTTTAAAAACACCTGCGCCCATTTCAACACCGAAGTAATATCGGATATTCCTGATTTTCTACTTCACGGTAATTTTAGACTATAGCATTTCTTGTCAAGGCTTCCGCCTTGGCGTTCGCCCTGCGAGCCATATGAGAAATGAAACAGAACTATAGATCTTAAAATTACCCCTTATGAACACATTCAAAAACACCCTGCCTAAAACCGGTTGGTTGGGATTCAAAGAAAATTGGAAAGCCGATTTGCTTTCAGGCATGTTGGTTTCACTCATTGCTTTACCACTTTCATTGGGGATCGCATCTGCCAGTGGATTTCCGCCCATCATGGGTGTAATGACAGCCATTATTGGTGGAGTGGTGGTTGCCTTTTTTGCAGGGTCTGAATTAACGATCAAAGGTCCGGCTGCCGGTATGATCGTAATTTGCGCTGGAGCTGTTGAAGAGCTAGGGCGCGGCAACGCGGAATTAGGTTGGAAACTTGCCCTTGGCGCAGTGGTGATATCAGGTTTAATACAAATACTTTTTGGCATTTTTAAAGTCGCTAAATTGGCTGACTTCTTCCCCCTTTCTGCAGTGCACGGTATGCTTGCTGCCATTGGCATCATCATTATGGGAAAACAACTACATTTCGTTATGGGTATTGCTCCAAGTGAATTGAAAGGCAAAGAACCCTTGGAATTGATCGCTATGTTGCCACACAGCATCATGAATATGAACAAAGAGGTAGCCATCATTGGTCTGGTTTCCTTATTAATCATGTTTGGTTTGCCGATGATCAAAAACGCTACCATTAAAAAAGCACCACCTGCTTTGATAGTGCTAATAGTTGCCATTGTTTTAGAACAATTGTTACACCTCGATAGCGAACCCTTCAGAAGCGTAAAACCACTCGTTAATCCGGGAGAATTCGAAATCAATTTTAATACTGATTTCACAGCAATGACAGATCCTTCGCTTTTACCGATCTTCTTCAAATACCTCTTACTATTTACTGTAATTGGCAGCATAGAATCTCTCTTGACTGGAAAGGCCATTGACTTATTAGATCCATACAAACGCAAAGCAAACCTAAGCAAAGACTTAGCAGCTGTTGGTATCGGCAACACTTTGGCCGGATTACTTGGCGGTTTGCCAATGATCTCTGAAGTAGCCCGCAGCTCAGCCAACATCAACAACGGCGGAAAAACAAGATGGGCTAATTTATTTCATGGCTTATTCCTTTTGTTATTTGTTGTCGCTTTGGTGCCCATCATCAAAATGATTCCCGTTGCCGCGCTTGCCGCCATGTTGATTTTTATTGGTTTCAAACTAGCGCATCCACGTGAATTCGGGCATACTTATCAAATAGGAAAAGACCAACTGGCCATCTTTGTAGTTACCATCGTCACTACTTTGGCAACGGATCTCTTAATTGGTATTGGCGCAGGAATATTGCTTGAATTGATTATGCACTTGGCAAATGGAGTACATGTAAAAAGTACATTTAAGCCGCTATTGAAAGTTGAAGCTCGTGAAGTTGGTGAATTGTTTACAATACAAATTGAACACTCGGCAGTTTTCAGCAACTGGATCAAAATCAAAAAAACCTTGAACGAAATTCCCCGCAAAAAAACCATAATAATCGATTTGAGCAAAACCAAATTGATTGACCACTCTGTAATGGAAAACCTATCGCATTATCAAAGCGACTATATTTCTGATGGCGGAAAATTTGTGCTCAAAGGTTTGGAAAAACACAAAGCCTTTTCCCACCACAAACTCGCTGGCAGAAAACTAGCATAATTAGCTTTTCCTATGCGTTTTGCATCTCTCAGCACTTCTCTGCATGGTGCTGTCTAATTAAAAAACATCTTGTAAAACACATATCGCACTATAAATAGTACTTGTAAATGTGGCTGCACAAAGCGCACCAGCCGGTGCTCAACCTAATTTGAATAACCAAATTAAGCTCAATTTAAACGAAGTGCATTTATTTTTAGGAACACATATTAAAACGTACCACGAAACACCTTACAAGTCTTCTTAATCGCAGATAGCTGTCGTTTCTCGATTGATGTATAGACAAATAATATCAACACAATGGGCGCCAAAGTAGATAAAAGTCTATTTTTGACGCCCATTAAAATTACAACTATGAGCGAAAAACCTGCGAGTGCCAAAGTAAAATTCACGAAATACGAAGTTTTTGTAGTAATACTATTGGCCTTTTTGCAATTTTCAGTGGTGCTCGACTTTATGATTCTTTCACCCTTGGGTTATCACTTAATGCCGGCTCTAGGCATCAGCAAAATGCAATTCGGAATAGCAGTGGCTGCCTACGCCTTCAGTGCCTTTGTTTCAGGATTTATCGCCGCTGGATTTGCCGATAAATTTGACCGAAAGAAAATACTCTTGTTTTTTTATGCAGGTTTTATTGGCGGCACTTTCTTGTGTGGCATTGCCGACTCCTATCAATTTCTGTTGTTTGCGCGAATCGTCACTGGTTTGTTTGGCGGTGTGATTGCCTCTATTTCCAATGCAATTGTGACCGACCTGTTCAAACTTGAAGTGCGCGGCCGCGTAATGGGCATGATACAAATTGCATTTGCGGGCAGTCAGGTGCTTGGCATTCCAATAGGATTGTACATGACAGAAGAAATTGGATGGCACTTTCCCTTTTTGATGATTGTCGCCATTAGCCTTATTGTTGGAGTGGTCATATTCATCTATCTGCAACCAATCGACCAACATTTGAAAATTAAAAGCGAAAAAAGCGCCGTTCAACATTTGCTGAATACCTTATCCAACCGCAGCTATTTGCGCGCTTTTGCAGCAACAACGCTTTTAGCCACCGGCGGATATATGTTGATGCCCTATGGCAGCGATTATGGCGTTCACAACTTAGGCATTGATGAAAAAGAACAATTGCCATTTTTGTATTTACTTACGGGATTGGCGACCATGTTTGTAATGCCATTGGCAGGAAGATTGAGCGACAGCGTTGGCAAATACAAAGTTTTTTTCACAGGTTCTATCATCAGTATTGCTATGCTGTTGATCTACTGCAATCTTGGTCCGACCCCATTTTGGATGATCGTTGTGATCAACATTATATTGTTTGTGGGCATCATGTCGCGCATTGCTCCTGCTCAAGCGCTAATGTCGGCCGTTCCCGAACAAAAAGACAGAGGTGCTTTTATGAGCATCAACTCCTCTGTTCAGTATTTCGCTGGAGGAATTTCAGCATTGATAGCGGGCCTAATTGTTGGTGATTCAAAAGGCACAATGGTACAAAACTATGATGTTTTGGGCTATGTGGTATCAACAGCAATCGTTATTACATTGATACTAATGTTTTTGGTACACAAACAAGTGGAAAAGAAAATTGCTTTACAGAAGACTGTATAAAAACAAAAAAAAGGCTGCCCTCTAAAGTGCAGCCTTTTTTTTGTTTTTATTTATTGTGCCTAAAACAAAATGAAGCCCGATCTCTTCTTACACTTTGATCTAGCGAAATAACCCAAGTCCCAATTCAACTCTAACATCAACTGAACACTAATGGGAATAGTAACAGCATACGTGCCGTAGCTGGTGGTAAAATCAGTATTTGAAATTGGATATACATTAGGTGTGTTTTTTCCACCTGCGACAGAAATCAAATCAGTCATACCTGCATCGATACGCAAACCGATGGTCGTGTATATATTGTCAGTCGCAAAAAGCACATTTCCAAAACCAAGCACTGCGCCGTATGTATTTTGCTCAAACTTTGAAGTTACATCAATAGCTGCAGTACCGCTTTCCTGCACCGATTTGGTAAAACCCAAACGCGGTCCAATTTCAACATACCCTCCCATTTCATTGTTGTAGCGAAATAAAATCGGCACCTGAATCATATTGATTTGAATATTTCTTTTAATGTTTACAGAAGCAAAATTATTGAAATCGTTGTTTTGATTCATTTGCAAAAACATATACTCTCCTATTATCGCATACTTCTCGTTGAAATCGAAACCCAATTTCGCACCATAACTGTATGCTAAATTGGGAGTTTTATTAACTCTGTTGTCTTGCAAAATATTGTTATTGAACAACATTGACGCACCGCCACCACCTTTCACTCCAATTTCAAAAAAACTTTGCGCTTGTGCAGCATGACAAAGAGGTAAAAACAAGATTGATAAAACTAATTTTCTCATATATTTGGGTTATGCTTGCGAAAGTAAGCCTAAATAAAGCAGATTACAAAATCGAATTTTAATCATACAAACAACCCTACCATGAGTGTATTGCAAGGAAAAGTGGCCATTGTAACTGGCGCATCAAGAGGAATTGGAAGAGCTATTGCAAAAAAGTTTGCCGAAAACGGTGCCATTGTAGCCTTTACTTATTTGTCGTCAGAAGAAAAAGCACGTCAGCTCGAAGACGAGCTTAACGCATTGGGAGGCATTGCCAAAGGTTATAAATCAGACGCAGCCAACTTTGCTGCTGCTGAGCAATTGGTGAACGACGTTGTTGCACAGTTTGGAACAGTAGACATCGTCATCAACAATGCTGGTATTACACGCGACAACTTATTGATGCGCATGACGGAGCAACAATTCGACGAGGTGATCAACGCCAACTTGAAATCCATTTTCAACCTCACAAAAGCAGTGACCAAGCCAATGCTCAAAGCAAAAAAAGGAAGCATTGTCAATATTGGATCGGTAGTCGGCGTCAACGGAAATGCAGGACAAGCAAACTATGCAGCATCAAAAGCAGGTGCATACGGCTTCACAAAATCTATCGCTAAAGAATTGGGCTCACGCAACATTCGCTGCAATGCAATTGCGCCGGGCTTTATCAAAACAGAAATGACAGAAGTACTTGACCCAAAAGTGGTGGAAGGATGGGTAGCGGGCATTCCTCTAAAACGAGCAGGGGAAGGCGATGACATCGCTGAGCTTTGTGTTTTCTTGGCTTCCGACAAAAGCACATACATCACTGGTCAAGTGATCAACGTGTGCGGCGGAATGTCCATGTAATTTTTTAAAATAGCATTCATTGAAAATAGAAGCAGTCACCCAATATCCAGCGTGGTATTTTATCTTCTGCGCAGCATTGGGATTACTCTATGCAGGAATTGCCTACTATCGACAACGAAAAAACAGTGAAATCAATCGAGCAGTGCTGATTTCACTGTTTTCATTTCGATGCATCACAGTAACAATTCTGTCTTTCCTACTGCTGCTGCCTTTCATCAAAAATATCGACACACACATTGAAAAACCGGTACTCATTATTGCTGCCGACAACTCTCATTCAATACTTGCCGCAGGATCAGATAATGCCAAACAACTCAAAAACAAAATACAGGCATTGCGAAACGCCTTAGCTGAAGACTTTGAAGTTCGCGTACACTCTTTTGGTGACAAGGTGCAGGAAGGTGACTCCTTTGACTTCTCTGACAAAAGCACGAATTTCTCACAGCTCTTTGAAGATCTTGAAAGCCGGTACGCCAACAAAAACATTGGCGCTCTCATGCTGCTTAGCGACGGTATTTACAATATTGGACAAAACCCAATCTATGCCAACACTTTGCAACACGTACCTCTTTATACTGTTGTTGTTGGCGACACAGCGTTGCGTAAAGATTTATTGATCAAAGACCTCTATTTTAACAACATCACCTACCTTGGAAATGAATTTCCCATAGAAATCACCATTGACGCCTTTGCCTGCAAAAATGAAAAAACAACACTCTCTCTAAGTCTTGACGGCATAGTAAAACAAGAAATTGAGCTAACTCTTAACAAAGTTCCGCTAACGCAAAAACTAATGTTGAAAGCCGACAAAAGTGGAATGCGCAAAATTGGCGTGCGGGTTAAAGCGGTGTCGGGAGAAAAAGTTTTAGTGAATAACTTTCGAGAAGCATACTTGGAAGTTCTTGATGGGAGACAACAAATATTACTCCTTTCAAAATCATCGCATCCCGATATTGGCGCCATCAAAACAGTAGTTGAGGCCAATAAAAACTATAAAGTCGACGTTCAGTTTTACGATACCTTCAAGGGCAATTTATCTTCATACAACATGGTGGTGCTTCACGAATTACCTGATGAAATAGCCGCCACCGATCGTTTACTCAAAAGCGTTGATCAACAAAAAATAGGAGTTCTATTGATTCTTGGTACCCAATTGAAGTACCAACAACTCGGACATATCAATTTGGGCATACATTGGCAAAACATTGGAGCTGGGGTAAAATCATTCAACGACGCCTATCCTGTATTTCAAAAAAACTTCAGTCTCTTCAATTTAACCGAAGGCACCCAAAATTTTCTTAAAGATGTAGCACCACTTAAAGTGCCTTTCACCTATTTTAAATTGCCTGGAGATGCTGAAAATTTAGCCCTACAAAAAATTGGCTCCGTTGCCACCGAAACGCCACTACTCTCTTTTTTTAATTTGGGACAATCCAAAATTGCATTGATTGCTGGCGAAGGAATTTGGCGCTGGAAATTAAGCGACTATCTCAAAAACCAGTCGGAAGAACACTTTGAAGAATTGATTCAAAAAACAATCCAGTACCTGTCGTTGAAATCCGACCAGTCAAATTTTCGAATCAAGCACGCTAAAAAATTCACTGAAAATGACGACGTTATACTGGATGCTGAACTTTACAACGACAGCTACGAACTAAACAACAGTGTTGATGTAAAACTCAGTATTAGCAATTCGTCTGAAAAGGTATTTAAATACATTTTCGATAAAAGCGGCGAAAAATACCACATCAATCTGGGGGCTTTAGCGCCTGGAAACTATCACTACGAAGCAAGTACCGTGCTTGGAAAAAAGGCCTATACAAAGAAAGGTGCTTTTGTTGTAGAAGAATTAAAACTAGAAGAAATCAGCACTAGGGCTGATGTTGCCTTAATGAGCAAACTTGCGCTAGAAAATGGTGGACAAGTATTTTACCTTTCTCAAATTGACGCTTTGGCAAAAGTCATCAAGGAACGAAACGACATTAAACCAATTGAACACGCAACAGTTGAACTGAAGGAATTGATACACCAAAAGTGGATTTTCTTTTTGCTCGTCCTCTTTCTCTCCGCAGAATGGTTTTTTAGAAAGAGGTCGGGACTCAGCTAGTTTCACTGTACCACCATAAACTCTGTACGTCGGTTGTTGGCTCGTCCCTTATCATTTTCATTAGTATCTACGGGAACATCGTCGGCATAACCTTTTGCACTAAGGCGCTCTGCATTAATACCATTTTTAATCAAATAATCCCGCACTGTATTGGCTCTGTTTTGCGACAACGTTTTATTGTGCGCCTTAGCTCCTTGATTGTCGGTGTGTCCGCCCAACTCAATTTTCAATGTGGCATTGGTATTCAAAAAAGCAACAAGATTGTCCAATTCAGTTTTCGATTCAGGTTTCAATTCGTAGGAGTCCGTGGCGAAGAATACATTTTTCAAAATCACTTTTTCACCCACTGCAATTTTTTTAAGAGGCACATCTTTTCTAAAGGCATCCTCTCCTTTTTTAGGGTCCGTCAACTCAAAGTTCTCAGAGTAAAACAAATAGCCACCTTCACACGACACTTTTAAAGCGTAATTTTTGCCTGTTGGAAGACACACCAAAAAACTTCCGTCTTTGGCATCTGAATAGGATTCCACCACTTGTTTTCCAGTTTGTAAATCGATCAATTGAAAGGCTGCACCCAATGGTTTTCGTGTTTTTTCGTCGTACACCAAGCCTTTCATATAGGTGACCGGTTTTGGCTTTGCGGATTCGGGCAATTTAAAGTAATAGATATCTAAATCTCCCAAACCTCCTTCTCTATCCGAAGCGAAATAAGCCAAATCTCCTTTGGCATCAATAAACAAGGTTCTTTCGTCATCACTCGTGTTGATAGGATAACCAAGATTTTGCGGATCTCCCCATGTACCGTCAGCGTTACGCTTACTCATAAATAAATCACGACCGCCCATACCTACTTGTCCGTCGGATGCAAAGTACAGTGTTTGATTGTCGGGGTGAATAAAAACACCATCTTCTTTACCGCTTGTATTGAGACGTGGACCCAAATTCTCTGGGTTCCCAAAACCTTGATCATTAATGTTGATGACCCATAAATCAGATTCTCCTTGGCCACCCGGACGAGCACTAGAGAAATAAATAGACTTTCCATCCGACGAAATACAAGGCTGCGAATCGAAGCGATTGGTGTTAATTTTTGGACCAAGATTTCTAGGCTTTGACCAGCGGTTCTCTCCAATTCTTTGGCTCACAAACAAATCACAGCTACCCAATCCTTGTCTTCCCTCACCATAATTGCCATACACTTCACAAATGGTAAACACCATGGTTCTGCCATCAGGAGAAAGCGTCATTGCACCCTCATTTATCTCTGAATTTATCGGCTGCCCCATATTTACAGCCTTCGTCCAGCCCTTGCCTTCTTTGTAGCTGATGAAAAAATCTTCCTGCATTTTGATCAGCGAACGGTCATCGGGAATCGTTCTCGTCAATATAAAAGTTTCGCCATCTACCGAGATAAATGGATTGTAATCTTTAAATTCAGAATTGATAGAAGACCCCATATTAATGGCATTAAAAGGTACGGGATGCTTCACTGCTTCTTTAGCAAAATCACAACTTTTAATAATTTTTTCCGACTGCGATTTAAACTTATCCGAAGGTTTAAAAGTCACAATGTATTTTTCAAGAACCTGCTTTGCTTTGTCGTATTGCTGCGTTTTAAAATACAACCTACCTAAATTCAAATGATCGGGAGGAAACAATTCAGGATTTATCTTCAATGCTATTTCAAAGTCAGAAATTGCCCGCGCAAACTCTCCTGAATCGGCGTAAATATTTGCTCTCAAAGAATAAGCCTCTATAAAAACAGGATCTTTTTCTATGGATTTATTGGCACAAAGCAAGGCGTCCTTTTTGTTCTCCGCTTGCAAAAAACGCAGTGCGTTTTCATACTCTTTAATCGCCTTATTTGACTTTGAGCTGTATTTTTGCTGCCCGATTAAGAGTGTACAAAAAAAACACAAAGTTAAAGTTATTGCAGCTCTCATAGGAATGCTTTAAAATTTAACAATCTAAGGTATACCCATGTATTTGTGGGTTTGCAGCGAAATGTTCCACTTTGGATGCTGCTGCACGTATTCAATTATTTTTGGAAGCATTTCTTTGCTCTTGCTCCACTCGGGTTGCAAATACAATTTGCACGCTTCGTTCGCTTTAGCGGCATGTTCCTCTGCCCACAAGAAATCATTTTGATTGAAAACAATGACTTTAATTTCGTGGGCAATCTTATAAATCTCAGGCATAGGTGGCGCTGTTTTCTTGGGTGAGAGGCAAATCCAATGCCACTTTCCACTGAGCGGATATGCTCCTGAAGTTTCCACAAAAACACGTTTGCCCTTCGCTGTCAATTGTGCGCAGAGATAATCGAGATTGTACAATGAAGGTTCTCCTCCCGTAATCACCACATCTTGTGCGGGATACTGTAAAGCATCTTGCACTACCACGTCAACACTTTTCAACGGATGTAAAGACGGATCCCATGATTCTTTGACATCGCACCAATGACAACCAACATCGCAGCCGCCCACTCTAATAAAGTACGCCGGCTTTCCTGAATTGTAGCCTTCACCTTGAATGGTATAAAATTCTTCCATCACCGGAAGTTTTTTGCCTTGGTCTAATAAGCTTTTATCGTCTTCAGAAAGATTGTTGTGCTGCATCGGGTCAAAAGTAATAAATTAGTTCAGGCTTTTAATACCTATGTCTGCACTTTACTTCTGTTACAGCGCTATTCTGCTTTGCGGTTGAGCACTGCATAATCAACAAAGAGAAAATCACTCTTCACTTTCTTCTTCTTGGAAAGATCAGCAACATTGCCCACTAATCGCAGGTGTATGATTTGATCAGCAGCACTGAGCGGATCAATACTTAAATCTTTAAGCTTGATCAGCGCTTGATCGTAACGCTTCCAGGCAATGTGCACCGACTGGTGCAAATCAACTAAATACCAATCTTTCTCCCACGAAATCAACTCCCTTGATCGTATCTTTCCCCGCAAAGGCAAATGATCTTTGAGCACACTGTTGGTTCTAAAAACATCTATTTCAACTTCCGCTCCAATGATTTCATTTAGTTTGAAATGACGTGGTTTCATCCGATGCGTATTTCTCAGGGTTTCCCAGTCCCAAAAGCGCAGCGGCGCCCAATAATTGCGCACCACATCGAATTTACTAAGACTAAAAGTTAAAAATATCAGCAGAAATGCTCCGGTAAAAATATCGTCAACCAAAGTCCGATTGGCATAGTGTGCGCCGTGTTCAAATGCAATAGCCATATATTCAAAAAGGAAAACAAATGACAAAGCATAAAGCAAATAATCGTTCAACACTTTACTGTCGTAGTGCGATGCCGTTTCAAATTTCAATGAATTGTTAATGCAATTATTGATCATCGACGACCATAAAAACATACTGATCAACAATTGAAAAAATGTCAAAAAACTAAAATTATGCACCGACTGATTGATGAGCCAAAAATCGTACAAACCATGAAAAACGGCTGCCGCAACAAAGCCCAGCACAAATGTTAATAAGACATTGTACTTTCTTATATTTTTACCCAACACGATAGCATATGCAACCAGTGAACTATTGAACATATGCGTCACCGTTGCCGACAAAGCCCTGCCCTGTATGCGACTCAACCCGCTGTGATCGAAATACAATATGTTTTCAATAAAGGCAAAACCCAAAGCGGCAACAGCGGCATAGATAATATAGTCGATTGGTTCTTTAATGACTTTGAAAAAAGTAAGTACAATAAGAAAAGGAATAATTTTCACCATTTCTTCTACTAGTCCAATACCAATAACGCAATACATGAGGTCGTTGAAAAATCCACCATTCAAAGTAAATGCCATTTCATACTTTAAGTAATCAGTACAAAATGATGTCAAAAATGCAAACAGCATACCCAGCATTAAGGTGAAAAGCAACACCAGCGCATTGTCTTTTTGATTGTAATCAACTTTAAACAAATACAATAACCACACGCCAAGCACCAGAACAGCACCGGCAAAGCCAAAAACATTAAAGCCCAAAAAGAATCGACTCACCACGCAAGACACATAACTACTCCAGTCGTGTTTCAAGAAGTAAGCTTTGCGTTTTAACGCAGTACTGAGATGCTCTTCTCCAACTGTAGACTGAGTGAGCGCATACAATGCAGGAATATTGTTACTGTATAATTCACCAAGGTTTTGATAGGCTCCTTCTACAAAACCATTGCTTTGAAGTTCATTTAAATAAAACTGTTTTGCTTTTGCCGTATCCTCATATGCGTAGAGGTTTCCATAAAGAAAATTGAGGTAGGGTAACTTGCGATTTTTGATTTTATCATATTGAAGTGAAGCTTCGTTATACAAGCCTATCTTATTGTAGCACAAACCCAAACCGAAATGACCAATATCTAAACTTCGCAAAGAATCACTCTTCAAAAAATTTCCATAGTAATTAAAAATATCATCATCATTGCGCTCTTCTGTCTCCGAAAAAACATGATTAATTTCTTTGTCCTGATTGAAATGCGCAGTAATGTGCTCGTAATGGTAAAACAAGTTAAACGAGTCCTCTGCACTCAACTTCCGATAGCAGCGCTCCAACTCAGGATAATCTTCCACCAAGCGGTATTGCACCGCTTCTTGTTGCAAAGAATCGTACTTTGACTCCCCCACAAAGAAGTTGACCATCAAAAATAACAGCAGCGCAACAGGCGCTATATAAAATAGAAATCCTTTCAATTGATTGAACCTTTACTTGCTTACGAAAATTGGAGTCAATTGGTTTAATAAAAAACCAAACACCAAGACATGAAAGCACAAAAAATCTTAAGCCCGAATAGCTCGAACAAAATTCTTTGCAGCCAAGGCAACATCAGCTTGCCCCGCAATAGCTTTAACAAAAGCACTTCCAATAATTGCTCCATCAGCAAAACGCGTCGCCGATTCAAAACTCTCTTTATTTGAGATATTAAAACCCACCATAGTAGGTGACTTCAAATTCATTTTTTGAATACGCGACAAATATGCTTCAGCCCCTTCTATTCCAACCTTCTTACCAGTTGTGCTCGAAGACGATACCAAATAAATAAAACTACTTGAATGCTCATCAATAAAGCGAATACGCTCTTCAGAAGTTTGAGGCGTCACCAAAAAAATATTTTTAATGTCATATTTCGCGAAAATCGACTGATAATCTTCCAAAAACTCCCTCATCGGAAGATCAGGAATAATGATACCATCCACCCCAACTTCACTGCACTTCTTAGCTAAATTTTCAATACCGTACTGCAAAACCGGATTAATATAACCCATCAACAAAATAGGCAACGCAACCTCTTTTCGGATCTCCACAATTTGAGACAAAAGCAATTTTAAAGTCATGCCGTTTTCCAAGGCGACAGTGCTACTCTCTTGAATTATCGGGCCATCCGCTAAGGGATCTGAAAAAGGAATTCCAACTTCAATAAAATCTACACCAGAATCCTGCAAAGCCTTAACAACAAGCAATGTATCACTCAATTGAGGATAACCTGCCGTAGTGAAGATTGACAATAAATTTTTCTTTTTGCTATTAAAAAGCGTATCTAAGCGATTCATTGTTTTTCAAACCATTTTATGTACGTTGCCAAATCTTTATCACCTCGTCCCGACAAATTAATGACCACCACTTGATCGGCCCCAAATTTTCTTTTCTTTAAATAAGCCAAAGCGTGCGCCGTCTCAATCGCCGGAATAATACCTTCTAAGCGACAAAACTCAAAACCAGCTTGCATCGCTTCTTCATCCGTCACAGCTTCAAAAACACCTCTTCCAGACTCAAACAAATGCGCATGAATAGGACCAATTCCAGGATAATCCAAACCCGCCGAAATAGAATAAGGCTCTACAATTTGTCCATCCTCCGTTTGCATCAACAATGTTTTACTAGAATGAATCACACCAGGCTTTCCAATTTTCGTAGTAGCGGCTGTTTCACCAGTATCTACACCGAGTCCGGCCGCCTCAATAGCAATCAACTCTACTTTCGGATTGTCAAGATAATGATAAAATGCACCAGCTGCATTACTTCCACCGCCAACACAAGCTATGATTGCGTCAGGATAATCACGCCCTTCCTTCTCCATCATCTGCCACAGAATCTCCTCACTTATTACCGACTGCAAACGCGCCACAAGATCGGGATAAGGATGCGGCCCTACTACAGAACCAATGATATAATGCGTATCCACCGGATTGTTAATCCAGTCGCGAATCGCCTCGTTAGTCGCATCTTTCAAGGTTTTACTTCCACTTTCTGCCGGAATCACAGTAGCCCCCAACATCAACATCCTTTTCACATTTGGCTCTTGACGCACCACATCAATTGCCCCCATGTAAACCACACATTCTAAACCCATTAAAGCACATACCGTTGCAGTAGCAACGCCATGTTGACCCGCTCCGGTTTCGGCAATAATTCGGGTTTTCCCCAACTCCTTGGCCAATAAAATCTGACCTACCGTATTATTTATTTTATGTGCTCCAGTATGGTTCAAATCTTCTCTTTTAAGATAGATCTTCGTTTCATATTTCTCTGACAAGCGCTTCGCATAATACAAAGGCGAGGGACGACCAACATAATCTTTAAGCAAAGACCTAAATTCCTTTTGAAAGGACTCTGACCCAATGATACGCAAATAATTGTCCTCCAATTCCTTTACATTAGGGTAGAGCATTTCGGGAATGTAAGCACCTCCATAGTTTCCATAGAAACCACGTTCATTTACACTGAACTTGGAATGACCTGCCGCTTCGTTCATAACTTCAATAATTCTAAAAAGGCCTCAATCAACCAAACATCCTTAAGACCCGGCTTTTCTTCAAACTTACTATTAATATCCACTGCCTTAATAAACTTGTAAGGCAAATTCTTGATTGCTTTGCCATCGTGCGGCGTAATTCCACCACTCAGCATTACAGGCACTTTCAATTTATATTTCTTCAAGAGTTTCCAGTCGAACTTTTCTCCCGAACCTCCTTTTTCTTTTGACTTCGTATCGAAAAGAAAAAAATCAACATCCTTTTCGTATTTCTTTAATTTCTCAAAATCAAATTTCGCATCAATGCCAAAAGCTTTTATCACCTTAGCATGTTTGCGCACCGACTTACAAAACGCAGGTGTTTCATTGCCATGCAATTGAATATAGCCCAACTCTAAATCTTCAGCATCTTCAAGAATGGTATCCAAATCCTCATCAACGTACACCCCTACTTTATTCACTTTCCCAGTCAATGCTTTAATGAAGTTAGCATCCAAATTATCGCCGATATAGCGCTTTGAATCTTCGTAGAAGATAAAACCGATGAAATCAACACCCAATCCAATAATGTCTGTAATGTTTTTTGGATCAGTCAATCCGCAAACCTTTATGTAAAATCTATCTTCCATGTCCTTTAATTGCTTCTATAAATCGTTTACATGCCAAGCCTGGATTTTTTTCTTTCATGAAATTCTCTCCGATTAGAAACCCTTGAAAACCTGCAGCCTTCAATTGTTTCACAGACTCAACATTATCAATACCACTTTCGCTGATTTTCAAAAATTCATTTGGAATCTTATTCACGAGGTCCAAAGATGTTTGAATATCGACGCTGAATGTATTTAAATTTCTGTTATTTACACCAACTGCATCCACAAATTCATTAATATATTTCAACTCAAATTCATCGTGCACTTCCAAAAGCACATTCAAACCCAATGCCTTCGCGGATTTCGCCAATATTTTACATTGCGCCACTTCTAGGTTCGAAGCGATCAATAAGATGATATCAGCCCCTATCGATTTAGATTCAAGCAACTGAAACTCATCGATAATGAAATCTTTACGCAACAGAGGGATGTCATTCACCCTTCTGGCAGCGATCAAATTGTTGTTCGATCCGCCAAAAAACTGAACATCAGTAAGTACTGACAATGCAGATGCCCCAGCGTCGTTATACCCCTTAGTTGTTTCAGCTGGATCAGCTAGCGAATTTATGATGCCCTTTGAAGGTGACTTTGTTTTGTATTCCGCAATAACACCAGATCGTTCAGGATCAAGCAAAAAGGATTTAAAAGACAAAATTGATTTGTCAAAAAACTCTCTTTTTTCAAAATCGCGAATGGAAAATTGCTCTTTCAGCAATGCCACTTCTTTCTTTTTGTTCTCTATAATCTGCTCGAGAATAGTCATTTTATCCTTTGTTGATTGCTAATAATTTATTTAAAAGTAGCTCCGCTTTTGCTGATTTTATAATTTCTTGCGCCTCTGCAACACCAGATTGAAATTGGATATTTTTCGCCACACTAATGGCAAGTCCAGCATTTGCCGCAACAACATTGTTTTGCGCCAGCGTTCCTTCTCCAGCAATAATACTGCGCAATACGGCAGAAGCCTCCCCTACAGTCTCCCCACCATCAATCTCCGATTGTAAAGTGTGCAACAAGCCTATATCTTGAGGTGAAAATTGCTTTTCCCCACCCTTTTGAAGCACCAAAAAATCGCCCGTTAATGAAATCTCATCGTAAACATCAAGCGAGAAAGCGATAGCATAATTTGTAGTACTGCGATCGAGCACATATTGATACAAAGGCATTATATCTTTCGCATACACGCCCGTCAATTGTTTTTTAGGACGCGAAGGATTCACAAGCGGACCAAGTAAATTGAAAAATGTTTTTCGCCCTAATTCCTTGCGCACTGCCGCCACATGTTTCATCGCGGGATGAAACAACGGTGCATGCAAAAAAGTAATTCCCACCTCATCCAACTCACGCTTCAACTGATCTTGCTTGTTACTGAATTGATATCCTAATGATTCGATCACATTTGATGACCCAACAGCTGATGAAACACCATAATTCCCATGCTTTGTTACCTTCACCCCCGAAGCAGCAAGCACCAATGATGAAATCGTGGACACATTGAAAGTGTTTTTCCCATCACCTCCTGTACCGCACATATCTATGGTATCAACATCAGAAAAATCAACAGGAATGCACAAATCTAGCAAGGCAGTTCTAAATCCATACAACTCTTGCGCTTCAATCGGCCGCATCATGTACACGGTCAAAAAAGCGGCCATCTGACTGTGATTGACCTCTCCCTTTCCAATGTAAAACATAGCAGCACTGGCCTCCTCGAAAGAAAGCGGATGCCCCTCTATTGCTTTATTTAAGATATGCTTCATGACGTGCGCGCTAAGTTCAAAAAAAACATCAGTTTTCCAACCAATTTTTCATTATTTCTAATCCATGCTCTGTAAGCACAGATTCCGGATGATATTGCACTCCCACCACTTGATGCGTTTTGTGTCTAATAGACAATATACTTCCTTTTTCATCTACTGCAGTAACCATTATTTCGGGGGTCAATGAATCGCTCTTAATTTGCCATGAATGGTAGCGACCAACATTGAACCTTGAAGGCAAACCAGTGTATATCAAATCTTTTTCAACAACTTCCATTGGCGTAGCGATACCATGCAACACCTTATCCATGTTTTCCAAAGAACAACCATAAGCTTCGCCTATAGCCTGATGCCCCAAACACACTCCTAAAATGGACTTTGATGCCCCATACTCCTTGATGACATCTAGCAAAATACCCGCTTCACTTGGAATCCCAGGACCAGGAGAAAGCAATATTTTATCATAAACCGCAATGTCAGCCAATGCAATTTTATCATTTCTAAAAACATCCACGTCTTTATATCCCAATTGTTTCACGTAATGAACCAGATTGTATGTAAAAGAATCGTAATTATCGAATACCAATATTTTCATAGCACTTATTTTAAACTAATTCTTCAGCCAACTCCAATGCATTGTGCAAAGCCGCTAACTTGTTGTACACTTCCTGTTTTTCGCTTTCGTCAATAGATAAATCTACGATTCCCGCTCCAGCTTGATAAAACAGTTTTTTGTTTTTACAGAGAAAAGAACGAATGATGATCGCGTGATTAAAATCACCATTGAAACCCACAAAACCAATACACCCGCCATAAATTCCTCTTTGGTTTTTTTCATAGCGATTGATCAACTGCAGCGCCATGTGCTTGGGCGCACCAGAGAGCGTACCGGCGGGAAAGGTATCTGCAACGATGCGTAATTTATTGGTGCCAGCCTGTATTTTACCCGACACTTTTGAAACCAAGTGAATCACATGAGAATAGTACTGCACTTCTTTATAGACCTCAACCTTTACTTTTTCCGAACTGCGACTCAAATCATTTCTCGCCAAATCCACGAGCATCACATGTTCTGAATTTTCCTTTGGATCAGCCATCAGCTGGCGCGCAAGTTCAGCGTCTTTTTCATCATCACCCGTGCGTCGAAAAGTACCCGCAATAGGATAGATCGTCGCATTGTCTTTGTGAATTACAATTTGTGCTTCTGGCGACGAGCCGAATATTTTATAAGTGCCGTAGTCAAAATAAAACAAATAAGGTGAAGGATTAACCGAGCGCAACGCGCGGTACAAGGTAAAATCATCACCGTCGAATTCTTGAGAAAACTCACGCGACAAAACCAATTGAAAAACATCGCCTCTGCGGCAGTGTTGCTTTGCTTTAGCGATCACATTCAAATATTCTTCGTCTGTAAAATTACTTTGTTGTTCTCCTTTTTTGTGAAAGGCTTGTGAAGTAGGATTGCTCTCTTGAATAATATCAAGTATTTGTTCAATGGGAACCACATTGGTACCTGACTCTTCGCAGTGGTGTTCAAAAAGATAAAGTTCATTTTTAAAATGATTGACCGCAATAATGTTTTGAAAAATGAAGTAATGCATCTCCGGCACCTTCTTTTCATCTTTTTCCTTGTACGTAAAAGCAATATCCTCAAAATGCTGAACTGCTTCAAAGCTTGTGAAACCAAAAAGTCCATTATTGATAAACTTGAATTCATTTTCATCAGGCACAAAAGAAGCTATAAAGTCTTTCATCTCTTCGATAACATCAGTTGTTTCTGTGCTTTTTTGTGTAAAAGCTCCGTCTGGGAAAACTGAAGTGATTTTACCATCTTCCACTTTGTAAGAAGCCATTGGGTTGAAGCAAATGAAAGAATGGCTGTCTTTGTTTCCGTGATAATCAGAACTTTCAAGTAAGAAACTATTTGGAAAACGTTTTCTGATATTGAGGTAAATACTCACTGGCGTGATCGTGTCAGCCAGCATTTTTTTATACTTAGTGCTTATTTTAAATTTTTGCATGAGTCATTCATTAATGTGGTAAAAATAATTTTTTCTGGGAAACAAAAAAGCCCCGCTGGAAAGCGAGGCCAATATATTACATAGCGCATCGATTCACAGTCCTACTGACATAGAAACTTGCCAACGCCAAATACCAATTTGCTTAATCGTCATGATACAAATGTATACGCTTTGTTTTAATTCACAAAAAATTTCGAAACTATTTTCGTAGAGTCTATATTAGCAGCTATGGAAAAAATGATAGAACTCAGTACCAAGCAGGAAAAATTGCGCAAGAAAATGCTAAACCCTTTTATATTTTTTCTTTTCACATTGCTCAAAGTCCCCGCTGTCGCCATTGCCGGCATTCGGATAAAAACACTAAGCGCAGCCACATGCACTGCCTCTGTGCCTTTTAAATTTTTAAACAAAAACCCATTCAAGTCCATGTATTTCGCAGTACAGGCAATGGCAGCTGAAATCTCCACCGCAATTCCAGCGATGCTCGCAATTGAAAAACACGATCTATCATTTGCCATGTTGGTGATAGACGTAAAAGCTGAATTTTTTAAAAAAGGAATTTCAAAAGTGACCTTCACCTGCAGCGATGGCCTTGCTTTTGCAGCTGCCTTGGAAAAATGCGTCAATACTTCAGAACCAATTACTGTTGTTGCTAAAACAGTGGGCACCATGGCCGACGGCACAATCGTATCAGAATTTCATTTTACTTGGTCTTTCAAAGCCCGAAAGACAAAGTAGCTTACATAATTATTCTTTATAACACCAATACTTTGAAGGATCTCACGCGCTAGATATAAAGCTATGGGTACGATTCTGAAAAATAATTAACTTATTTAATCACGGTAACAATTCCATTATAAACCTCTTTTTCGCCACACTCTGTGCTGGCAATAATACGGTACACGTAAACATCGTTTTGCACCAAATTACCATTCATTCTTCCATCCCACGATCCCGTCACACCCTCCCATTTGTGAATTTCAGCTCCCCAACGGTCAAATATCATCGCTTTTAAGCTGGCTATATACTGGCCCTTCACTTCAAAATAATCATTAATTCCATCGTCGTTGGGTGTAAATGCATTGGGAATATAAAGTCCACCAACGCTTTCGTCATTCATAACACTTACTAGCACAGAGTCATAATCAACGCATACATTTTCAATCCGCACGTGCACATAACCCGAAGAACTTAAACTCACCATCGTGGCGGCTGTTGTATCACCATTGTCCCACAAATAATGAACACCACCCGTTGCTTCCAGATGCACATTTTTATTTTTACATATTCGTGCACTTTGACTAACAGCACCTTTAATAGTGGGAAACAAGGCAATATGCACAGTATCTATTGAAGTACACGCACCATTGCTTACCGTAAGATAATAATCGATTTCTTTTACTGAAGCGCCATTGTTTTTAACTATCAACAAAGGATTCGACGATGAAGGATCATCGAGATTTATTGCTGGATACCAGCTGTATGTAAATATACTAGTGCCCTTCGAACCTATATTTTGAGATAGTTTTGCACAGACATTTACGTCGGGACCAGCATCAGCTATTGGATTTGGCTTTAACGCTATATTCACTTCATCCTCAGATATGCAGCCCAATAACGTTACACGTATTCTATACTTAAAATCTTTCTGCTCGTTCTGTTTACTCGCTATAAAATAAGGCGTTCGATCATTGCTTGCACTAAGAAAATCACTTGGCATCCATTGACACTGGGCTCCTAGAGTAGAATTATTAGCGAACAACAGCCCCTTACCAGAACATACAACAGTATCGCGTCCAGCATCTGCAATTGGGTTAGGATTGACCTGCAATTTAACGGCACTCGTACTTTTACAACCTTTCGCCTCGACGGTCAGCGTGTAATTATTCTCTAAGGCAACCAGAGAACTATTGACGCGTTGAAAAGTTGGTTGAGCAAGAGCTGCATTGTTTAAATGATCAACAGGCGCCCACAAATAAGTGTGCCCAAGCCTTGCCTCTGTTCCAATTGTTGCAACATCATTAGGACACACTGCTGTGTCTTTTCCTGCATAGGCAAATGGAAAAGGATGTATCAATATCTTCACTTCATCAATTGCCGAGCATCCATTCCAGGTAACATTTAAAAAATAAGGGCTCGTGATATCCACATCACCATTATTCAAAGACACTGTGTTTGCATTAGACTTAACGACACTATTTAAACCGCTCGCAGGACTCCACAAATAAGTATAACCCGAAACAGCAGCTGCACCGATCGTTAATGGCGCATTCGGACAAACAACCGTATCACGTCCAGCATCGGGCTTTGGAAGCGGCTTGACCTTTACCCTCACCTTATCACTATCGACACAGCCCAAATAAGACACAAGCACAGTATACTCGAAAGTAGTTGTCACATTTGAAGTATTGACTCCAACAAACTTAGGATCAGCAGTATTCACATCTTCAAGAAAAGTTGCATCGTGCCATACGTAGGTGTACCCAGGTAAAGCAAGTGCACCTATACGAATTGGAGAAAACGCACAAACCACAGTATCCCTACCAGCATTTGGAATAGGATACGGATTCACCAACACGCTTACTTTATCGCTAGACGAGCACCCTGCAAAACTTACTTTCACTGTGTATTCAGTATTCAATCCAACAGCAGAAACATTGGTTTTATAAAAATTAACTTGCGCTGTATTGACTGAATTCAATCCACTACTCGGTGTCCATTCGTAGACGTAACCTGGAACAGCAGGCGAACCTAAAATTGCCCCCGTTGCTGAACAAAGAACAGTATCTCGCCCTGCATTTGCTTTTGGCTGTGGATTTACCGTAACAGCAACTTGATCGGTTGAAGTGCAGCCCAAAGCCGTAACCGTTAGAGTATAATTTTGAATCCATGGTGAATTTGTATTGTTGGTCTTTTGAAATAGCGGATTTGATTTTGATGCATCATCTAATGCATCAGCAGGGCTCCAACTATATGTATATGTTGGAATCATCGCCACGCCAAAATTCATCGATACACCAGAGCATACAGCACTATCTTTGCCAGCTTCAGCATTAGGAATCGGATTAACCACTACCTGCACATCATCACTTGCGCTACAGCCATAATACTTGACAACGAGATGATAATTACTAACCGTTGCCAATGTGCTCGTGTTCTCCTTTGTAAAAGTAGGCTGTGCCGCAATCGCATTGACAAGTCCTATTGTGGGTGACCACACATAACTATAACCTAAAATCGAAGGCACGCCAAGCAACGAAGATGCATTGGAACAAAGAACAGTGTCTCGTCCTGCATTTGCTTTTGGCAGTGGGTTTACCGTAATAACAACTTGATCAGTTGAAGAACAACCAGCAGCAGTAACACTAACTGTGTATGTGTTTAAAATCGGCACACTACCATCGTTTGTCATTTGAAAAATCGGATTTGACTTTGCAGCGTCATCTAAATTTACACTCGGACTCCAAGAATACGAATAGCCATTAGTTGCTGTAGCACCTAATTGCAAAGACATAGCCGAACATGTAGACGTGTCCCTTCCTGCAGTCGCAACAGGACGAGGTTTTACCACTACCGTCACTTGATCGATCTCTTGACAGCCAAAAGTGTTTTTAACGATCAATGTGTATACACTTGAAATGGATGTAGATCCCGAGTTGTCTTGTTGAAATTTAGGCATCGCCAAAGCCGCGTTATCGAGCCTCAAAATCGGTGACCACGAATAAGTATAACCAATGCTACTTGCAGCACCCAATTGCACAATAGCATTTGCACACAAAGAAGTATCTCGTCCAGCATCCGCTGCAGGATTAGGATATACCGTAACTACTATCTCATCATTAGCAACACAACCTTGCTTTGAAACCGTTAAAAAGAAAGTACTTGAGATTGGTGTAGCACCAGTATTCACAATGGCTACCATAGGCTGAGCTATCACGAGTGACGACAATGACGGATTAGCAGCCCACACATAGCTATAGCCACTTTTTGCAGGCTTGCCTATTTTCAAAGAAATACCTGAACACACAGATGTATCGTTGCCGGCATTTCCCACGGGAATCACCATAATTCTAACATGAACAGGTATCAGTGCGGTAGAACAACTATAGGGACAAGCTCCAACATAAAAAACAGTATCTGCAAAAAGAGGTTCTGTTGTAAATGAAGCATCACTAGTCAAAAACGAAGTGCGTGACGAGGTTTTGTACCAACTTAAAGTTGCATTGGGAGGAATATCACCTTGCAATCCTGCGCTTAAAGTCGCTGTTTGCCCTGCACAAATTGTATCGTCTTTGACCCCAATCGAAAATATGGACTTAGAAAAAACTGCATTAGAAATTCCATCTCCTCCTTTAGTTGCACCATTGGGAATAAATTCTGTCACCGCAGTAGAATTGGTGGTGCCATTAGTACCACCTAGTGCCGAACGCGCAGCGTTTCCATTGGTGATTGCAATATATCCACCGCCTCCCCCTCCACCAGGACCTTCATTTTCGTCGCTACCAATATCTTGAATTCCACCCTTACCTCCGTTGGCGACAATAGTTATTCCAGTAACTGCACCATCAGCATTTAAAACAACAGTACCACCACCGCCACCGCCACTAGGTGCGTCATTACCACCAGTTCCAACTGGTTTATCTTTGCCAGCATTACCATTAGCAAACACAGATCCTGTACCAGTAATCGTTCCGCAAACATTTAAAAACACCAACCCACCACCTGCTCCTCCTTCACCTGCCGAACCATTGTTAGAATCTCCAGCACCAGCACCTCCGCCAAAAAACAAACGCCCGCTCGAGTAATCTAATGGCCTTCCACCCTTACCTCCTACATTTCTCCTGTTGTCTCCTCCCCAGCCATTACTTCCAGGCGCAACTGTCAGTGCATCTACATTATATTCTCCGTAAGTGTAACCACCTCGCCCTCCCCCTGAGCTAGTTGAATTTGCAAATCCTGCATACTCTTTATTCCAAGCATCGGCCCAATTGCCTGTTGATAAACTTGGATTTCCATTGCCTGTATAAACCCCCATACCTGCATTTGCTCCACCTCCACCTCCAGCATTGTGCGCATCACCACCGCCTCCTCCATTAGCAGGTGCACCGCGACCATACCGCCCCCCGAAGGCATCATAATCTACTCCAAATCCTGCGATACTCTCACCCTTTTCTCCTCCATCAAAAGAGGAAAATGAAGCAAAAGCCGCAATGCTGTAATTTGTATTTTGTTCCGTCACGCCTGGTCGAAATCCCAATCCAGTGACATTGATACTTCCATTTACAATAGCATTTCCACTTACTTCCATAACAACAACCCCACCTGCACTCCCATTCCATGGTATTGCGGTAACAGTGGCCCCCGCTTGCACAGTCAATGAAGTATATCGCGGTACTTTGATCACTTGCGTACGTCCTGTGGAACTAAAAAAGTGATCAAGCGGGCAGGAAAAAGAAATACTGTTGCTTCCCCCATCCACTGTTAATACCTCATGAAATTCGTAAAATCCGCAACTATTGTATGCCGTAACAGCACCCCAAGTGCTATCTCCTCCATTTTTAACGGTAGCACCCTGCATTTGAATGATCATCACTAAATCGCCTGCATTAATACCTGCAACTGAAGCTACGGTACACACAGTTGCTCCTGCCGCCGCATTTGCAGTCAATGCAGTATAAGTATTCACCACAGCATTAGCTGCAACGATATTGCCCGCACCATTTTTTCCCTGCTGAGAGAAAACCGAATGTGAAAGCAACAGTGATGAAAAAAGATATATCAACTTTTTCAGCATCAATCTTTATCTACTAATAATTCTTATTACCCGTATGAAAATTCAGAAAAAAAATCCCCTACCCCTAAAGGAAAATTATCGAATACCCTTTTTCCAATTTACTAAACGAACCTTGTACAAAAAAATCATTCCAACTGAATTTTTGTTAAAAGGACAATGGAAGTCAAAGTATTTTGATACCCTTCGTTCTCAAATCATTAGCACCAAAGAGAATCCCGTCAAACAACATAAATATGCACTACTCTGTTTACTCACAAAAGCGAATCTGAGTTAAAATTTATTACCTACGTATCAGTCTTAGAATCTGCGCTAAATCGTATAAAATAGAAAAATAGTATACGAATAAAAACGTACGAAAATAAAGGAGTCTTTACTGAGTATCAGCCAATATACCTCGATGTGGACGAAGTGCATCACGCAATAACTTCATATTGGATTCTTCTACAATAACAAAAGCCATCCAATGCTGAGACGCACCTTCATCAGTGCCCACTTCGTAAAACGAAAGTTTTTCGCGCACAGCAAAATCACCAAGATGAATGGCATGATGCTTTGCGATACCCTGCGCTTCTGCACCGCGAAAATCCCATATCAATTTTATTTTGCGCATGGGTAAAACTATCCTTAATATTCGATGTCCCCAAAAAAAATGCTTAGCGAACCAAAGTAACTCTACCCATCATTTGTCCAGGTTTCCCATTGAATGAATTGGTGTAGGTTAATTTCCAAACGTAAACATCTATTTCTGCATCACGTTGGGTATTCGAGCGTTTTCCGTTCCATTTTACGTTGGGTTGATCGGTGCTAAAAATTTGCTCTCCCCATCGATTGAAAATAGAAAAATCGTAATTTGCGCAGGCGTCACAAACGTGATTCAAACCATCGGGAAAGAATTCGTCATTGTGTCCATCACCATTAGGCGAGAAGGCATTTGGAATGAAGAGTGAGAACAATCCTTTAATGTACACATCTTTGCGAATCGTGTCCACGCAAGCTCCATTTCTGGCAACCATGGTAACCGCAATGGTATCTCCATTTGGCGTATCAAAAATCACTTTCTGTGGGTTACTAATGGAAGAGTCCATGTTAGCTTTTGCACCAAAATACCAAGTGCGTGCTAACGCGCCAGATAAATCCGTAAAAGTAATTTGTGGATCTAAAGCTGATGCTGGTTGTGGATCAAAACTAAAATCAGCTACAGGTGTTTTCAATACATTTATCAATACTGGAACAGAAACGTCTTTGCAGCCATTTACAAAATCAATGGACAAAGTCACATTCAAATTATTCGCCGCCTTTTTATAAAGATGAGCCACCGATGCATTAAGAGCATTGGTATCTAGAGTTGTTCCATCTCCAAAATCCCAATGCGCATGCAAAACAGGCGCAGTAGAACTATCGCCAAAGTGAATCAACAAAGGTTCACATCCACTATTGACATCGGGCACTACGATGGCTTCTGGCGCAGCTTGCACAAACACTGAAATAGTGCTCGTAACAGCGCATTTTCCTGCTTGGGTGTATTGAATAAAATGAGTTCCTACACCTGCTATCGAAGGATTAAAAGTTTGATGATCTACCAATCCGCTCACTCCTTTTCCGCTAAAAGTACCTCCCTTTGTAACCGCAACTAAAGCAGTAGGTGAAGAACTCAAACACTGCGCTGATAGCGGTGTAATACTTGAATCAGCAAAGGGAACCACCACTATTTGTATACTGTGGTGATCAGGACAAGTACCTGAAATTCCAGGCAAAATATAGGTTAAAGTAAAAGGACTCACGCCTCCAAGCAAAGCGACCGAAGGATCAAACTGACCTGCATTTACACCTGTCCCAACCCAAGTTCCCCCAGTATTTTTCCCCTGCAAGGTGATCGCAGCATCGTTGTAACACAATGAATCAATTGTGGTAGTTATGGTTGCGTCTTCTCTGGGCTCTACCTTAATAGAAATACTATCTTTCGCGCTACAAGTAGGCGTGGCGCCACTTAAAGTGTAAAACACCTTGTATGTAGTTCCCGCCACTGCACTTGTTGGATTAAAATCACCACTAGCATTCACCATACCTGCAGGTACCGATGACCAAACCCCTTGGGGAGTTGTGCCGCCAGTAAGTATCACTTGATAGTGACTTGTATCTTCGCAAATTGACACCGCACTTTGAGTGATGTCTGCCACCATTTGGTTCACCACATAAATTGACATGGTGTCAACCGCTGCACAAGCGCCGCTTGTTGTGTAAGTCACTAAATTTGGCCCTATCAATGCTGCCGAAGGATCAAAAGTACCAGCAACTCCCGAAACAATCCCTGTAGCGCTCCATACACCAACATCAGAAAGCGCATCTATTTTTAAGATTTGTATCGGGTCGCTCAAACAAAATGGTCCTTGACCCAATGTTATTTTAGCCTTATCCGCTGCCGAAACTGTGATTACCACACTATCAATAGCACTGCATGATAACATGGATCCCAATTTTGCGTAGTAAATTTTGTAAACCCCAGGACCCGCTGACAATGGATCAAAAACACCTGTAACGCCTATTTTACCGGCGGGCGATGAAGTCCAAACACCTCCAGCTACGCTGTTGCTACTCAATCTAATTTGTTTACTAGACGCATTGGTGCACATTGCTGTATCAGCAGTAAGAATAGTAGCAGTCAACTGTCCCGCTACTTTGACCGTTGCTGTATCGGTTGTTGGACACAAACCATTTGTCGTATACGAAATCAAATAAGATCCCGCTCCTAAGCCCGCATTAAATGCACCACTTGCCGCATTGCTAATCCCCGTTCCACTCCAAACGCCACTTTGCGAAAATGGATTAAGTGCTAAGCTAACACTTCCTTCTGACTCGCAAAATGTTTGACCTGTCACAATACTCGCTATATCCGCACCAGAAACTGAAATATCTATAAACGTAGTATCACCACATTGTCCACTTTTACCATACCAAATTCTGTTGCTGCCGACGGGTGCTAACTTAGGATCGTAATACCCAAAAAGAGAATCTGTAATTCCTTTTCCGCTCGTTGTCCAAAACACACCGCCAGTTGGACTCACTTCTATCGTATCGCTGCTACCATTGAGACAGTAAGCCGTTTGTGTTGAGGTAATACTTAAAGACACTCCATTTGAAATTAAGATATTTATTGAGTCAACAATTGGACAAGCACCTGCCGTAGCATATTTTATCTTATAAGAACCCACCACTAAAAGTGAAGGATCAAATGCCCCTGTGCTGGTATTTGTAACACCACCACCACTCCATGTGCCTCCCGTAATTGAACCTGTTTTCAATTTCAAAGTCGTTGCTATATCAGAAGAGCAAAAGGGACCCGCAGGAATAATTTTCGCAGAATCTTTTAATAGAACTGTAATTTTAACAGCTGCAGACCCTACAGTACCGCACGTTCCAGAAGTCACAAATCGCTTATAATAAGTAGTATCAATCAATGCCGGCGGAGAATAGGTTGCAGAAGTCGCCGACAAAATATTACTGTATGAAACACCATCCAACGACGACTGCCATTGGTAAGTGTACGCTCCTGTACCACCAGTAGCGGCTGTCAACTGCGTCAATGGCGCAGGCGTTTTGGCAGGACAAATTGTTTGCGCAGCAGTGATGCTTCCTGCAGTTAAATCGGCATTTACAATAACAGTAAGTGGGGTGCTATTTACAGAGCCACAAGTTCCTGAAGTAGCAACTCTTTTGTAATATGTTTTTGCTGTCAACGGCGCAATCGCAGCATATACAGTGGTTGTAGCGCCCAAAATATTAGTCCACACCAAACTGTCAGGCGACGATTGCCATTGGTAAGTGTACGTTCCAGCTCCACCGCTTGGCAGTGTGCTACTCGTAAAAGCAAGAGGTATTGTATTGTAACAAATATTTTGCGATGCCAATACGATTCCTCCTGTCAACGGCGCATAAACAGTTACTTTAACCGGATTGGTATAAACAGCCGCTCCTCCCGCAGTAACTTTTCTCTTAAACCATGTTGTGGCGGTCAATGCTGGTGAAGCATAAGCAGCCGCTGTAGCAGAAGCAACATCAGTCCATACAATACTATCCAATGACGACTGCCACTGATAAGCGTAGGTGCCACTTCCTCCACTTGCTGCCACTGTATTTGTAAATGCTGCAGGAACAACATTGTTGCAAATGGTTTGACTAATCGCAATAGTACCAGGAACAGTTAGTGGCGTTGAACCGCTGCAGGCCACTATGTTTTGCGCTCCAGGGTCAGGTGTAATACCCATCATTTTCATGAAGGCAGTATTGGTAATTTTCCCACTTGTACAAGCACTAACCGCACCTGTCCATGTATAGGTAATGGTATCATTTGCCAATACAGGTCCGGCAATTTTTGGGTAGGTAACAGTACCGGCTATATTGGTTCCTCCATTAGAAGCCGAAACAAATGTAACTTCCCCCGGTATCGCGTCACTCAACTGCTGATCGAAACCAGAATCCAAAGAAGTGTACCAATTAGAAAGTGAAGCGACGGCACCATCTGAAGATCTTACGCCAGCGTATCCAGTTTGAATAGGAATTGTACTTTGAGAAATTGGAGCTGCTCCAACAATAGCGGCGCCCGAATTCACGAGCCAAAAATTTGCCACTGCCCCAACCAACTGTATTTTAAAATCAAACGCTCCGGGCAATGCACTATACGTTATGGTTTGCGTAGCGCCAATTTGAGTGTTCGCCGGCATATTAAAAAATGAAACCGCAACATTGGCATTGTCTACTTTAATTCTCACTTCACTCCAAGTAGCACCATTGTGCCGAAACATAACTGCGTAAGGACCCGCGTATTGCGCAAAAGTAGCCGTGCCTTTTATAATACCATCTTTGCCATGCGAATATTTATACGTCATTCCCTTATTCGCAAAGGCAGAATTCATATCGATCACCCCTGCTCCATTTACCGTTAATTTTCCTGTTCCGCTAATTGCTGTCCAGTCGGCAGCAGCGGTAGCGCCGCTGACAACGGTACCATGCGTGTTTTTGTAGCCAATAGTATAAGTGATAGGATCTCCTACATTGTAAGTTGCAGCGTCTGCTGTTTTTTTCATACTCGTCACCGCAGGCACAACAATTATCGGATTACAAGTTGCAGTGACAATTGCAGTATCAGAAACCTGACACTCACTGGTAGCATTGGCATACGCAACATTTGTATAAGTAGCATCGGCCTTTGGACAAACGCCATCCACCGTGACCCAAAATTTATAAATAGTACTGTCGCTGATTTTCATGTTGGCAATAGTCGGCCAAGTAATTGTTCCTCCAGCCAAAGAACCAGTTGGGTATCCTGTAAAATACCCGCCAAAAGTCACTCCTGCAGGAAGCACATCCGTCACTACAACATTGTTCAATTCTCTTCCTGATATTGGAGCATCTCCATAAATTCTTCTCCACGTATAGCCATCCCACTCCTCAACCAGCTGTTTGGTGATCGTTTTAGTAACATTGTTGGTACAGTTGTTAGGATGGTATTTCAATACCGCTTGATTTGGCAAAAGTGGATCGGTCCAATCTTTTGCAATAGGCCAGTACACATCGCCATCAGCAGCAGTCATAGTAGGTTCGGAAGACCAATCTTTAGTCCAGTCAAACCCCGCCCAAGATGCGGCATGCACATCGGCAACCAAGCGCTGAGGCGTTAACGCTCCTTCATGAATATACCTTCCTTGTCCCGAATAAAAGGCTAAAAACGGAGTAATTGTTGCAATTTGATTGGGAAAGGTCAGCAAAAACCTATGGTTCCAAGTTGCGCCGGGAGTGATGCTTTGCTGAGTTGCAGTAGGTAAAACAGCAGCTCCTTCATTTACCGTTGGAGCAACAACCCACGTCGGAGGACCTGGCTTATTTAAATAATAGGAAACACGATAGTTTTGATAATTAATATAAGCCTCTTCAGCTCCATGGTAAATTCTATACTTCAGTGTTAAAGTACTTGCCGCTGCTCCCAATCCTGAATGACCTCCAGCAACAATAACACCCGGACGACCACCATTTAAAAAAGCAACCGATTTGTTCTTCACAACAATAGTATATGATACTGTATCTCCCGGATGCAGCGTGGTTTTAGATGCCGTTTTAGAAATATTCAAAGGATGTTCGGAAAGAATATCAACACAATTACGCATCATAATTGGCGTAATATTATTGGGATATTCATTGCTGGTCCAACCACTGCCGTTGGTGCAAGAAATTACTGCTTGGTTGCACAATCTTCCTACAGCAGCGCTGGTGACTTTACATACCACTTTAATACTGTCCATCGTTGCAGCCAAACCACCGGTAACAAAACCGGGCACGGCACCAACATTAAAAGTCAGGTTACCACCTGCAACTGTAGCGGGTTTTGTTGAGCTAACGTAAGTTAATCCGGCAGGAAGTGCATCGGTAATTTTAACTCCAGCTGCATTTGTTTTTCCATAGTTTCTGTACGAGATCGTATAGGTTACCTGATCACAAGTAGAAGCATAGGTTTTATCCACAGCCATGTACACTTTCATATTGGCTGTTGGCGCCATATCTAAGGGATCGTGATAGTTCCCCCCAAGCACCATCATACCCAACAATCGATTCCATTCATGAAAATATCGCGCGCGTGAAGTCAAGTATTTTTGTGCCGGATCATTGTACTGATCCCATTCGATGACGCATTGACGAAACATTTGTGCTTGTAGATTTCTATCACCAGAAACCACCGCTGCCGGTGCGCTTGTTCCCTGCGCCCAATTGAGTGGAAATGCTCCTCCTCCCGTTCCATCAGGATTATATGACCACTTCACATTTGGAGGACCACCATAAGTTAAAGTATTGTGTGTGCGACAAGCATTGCTATAGGGAGCAGCTTCAGGTGCCTTCATAAAATTTGCCATGCGCAAGGCAGCATCCCTTTCAAAAGTATTTGATCCAAGAGTATATTGATGGGTTGTAGGATTCCAGGTATTGGTTGGCGCTCCATTCCACAAATAATTTAAATGTGTTCGCCATGAAAAACGATTGTCCTCAGATGCCATAAAAGAAGAGAAAGCAGGAGTGGTACCTGTAACAGTGTATGTTCCTGCCCAGGTGATATTTCCTTGCGCATGCGCTTGTCCTACCAACCAATCATCAGATGCTTCTGCCCTTTTGTATTGATTGATGCACCAAGGTGATTCGCTTTCAGCAGTGAGCATCTCATAAAAACTTCTGAAATAAGATGGCGCAGCGTAATCCACATAATTGGATTGCGGACCGTTTTGTCCCGGAACCAAACCCAACAATGCACCTGCACTAGCCCAATTTGTTGTTTCAGCCCATGAATCTCCTCCTTTGTGATAACCATCCAAACCAATGATACCGCTGATGTATTTCGCAATCGGCAATGATGGTGCATACTTCAAAGTATCAACCATTGTTTTGATGTATTTGATAGCCTCTCCTTTATAGGTCACAGGTAAACCCGTGCAAGGATCATTACATATTGTAGCCAAATCGCCCCATTGTTTCCAAGCAACCAATAATGCCATCGCTAAATCAACATCACCGTCCATGGCTGAATTCCCCCCCAAACCACCTCCTAATACATCGGTTGGGGCGCCCAAACTTCCTGCGCCTGAAATACCAGGACTATACGCATAACCTGGGGAATTGGTAATACAATCAATAAATCGTTTTGTTTTTTGAAATTGACGATCGTGCACCCACATGTAATAACCATCAAAAGTCGCTTTATCACCCATATAGGCTGCAGCCAAGAGATTGTACCCATCTCCTTCAACACAAGTACAATGGCCAACGTCAGCTCCAGAAGCCACGTCATGCGGCATTATGTACTTTACCCCTGCAACAGTGACCGGAGCATGAACCCCGCCCCTGTTCACGTTATAGGTCATTCCATTGGTGAGAATCGTGTATGCATCTCTGGTTCTTTGCTCCATTTCAGCATGCGGTATCCCTACTCCGTTTTGTATTGCCAAGGATGTTCCACTGGCATATTCTAAAAACTGCGGAAAAGGATGATTGGGGTTTCCTGAGTTTATATTGACGGTTACTTGCGAATATCCAATCGATGAAAAAACAAACACAACCGCGCAGAAAACAACAACTTTCTTCGCAGTGAATGCCAGTGATTTTAGATTTAACTTATTAATGTGCATCGTTCGTTCAATTTATTGCTTCAAATTATACTGTTAGTCATACGCAAGTTATGCGGCTAAGTTTACCCATTAAACAGGCATTCTAAACAAACTAGAATGAAAGAAAAAACAAGAATACTATCGCTTTAAAAGCCAAGCACTCATGTTCACTTTCAAAAAATGACGATTACGAAAGATTAGTTGCGTTTCTTCCCCCCGGAAGATCAAAACGACTTAACATTGCATACCGCAACGCTTACCTAAAACAATATAGCATATTAATAGTTACAGTCCAACAATATATTTATGTCAATTTATCCCTCTTCTATTGAAGCACTAAGCCGTTGTGACATTACTCTGATGCAAATCAGGTCATTTTGACATAAAAATCATGCTGGAATGCATATTGAATATCGATCTTCAGCATAACATAAAACTAAATTATTTCAAAGACATGAACTTCAATAACTTCACCATCAAAGCGCAAGAAGCGGTGCAAAAAGCACAGCAACTTGCAATGGAGAAAGGCAACCAAGCCATAGAAAATGGACATCTACTCAAAGGAATTTTTGAAGTAGATGAAAACGTGAGTCCCTTCTTGCTAAAAAAATTAGGCATCAACGAAAACATATTAAAACAAGCATTAGATAAAATCATTGAATCCTACCCAAAAGTTAGCGGGGGTTCGCAAACCATTGGCCGCTTTGCCAATGAAGCTTTGTCAAAAGCAGAAAGCTTGATCAAAGAATTTAAAGATGACTTCGTTTCAATTGAACATCTTTTGTTGGGCATCGTTTCTACAAAAGATGGTGCTGCGCAATTGATGAAAGACATGGGCGTGAAAGAAAAAGAATTGAAGCAAGCTATTTTAGAGCTGCGCAAGGGCGAAAGAGTGACTTCTCAAAATCAAGAAGAGACCTACAACGCGTTGAATAAATACGCCAAGAATTTAAACCAGTTGGCGAAAGAAGGAAAATTAGATCCGGTGATTGGACGCGATGACGAAATCCGTCGGGTATTGCAAATACTTTCACGACGTACCAAAAACAACCCCATACTTATCGGAGAACCCGGTGTTGGTAAAACGGCTATTGCCGAAGGAATTGCGCACCGCATTATCAATGGCGACGTCCCTGAAAACCTGAAAGACAAAACAATCTTTTCATTAGACATGGGCTCGCTCATTGCGGGCGCAAAATACAAAGGCGAATTCGAAGAAAGACTAAAGTCGGTGGTGAAAGAAGTTACTGGTGCCGAAGGACAAATTATTTTATTTATCGACGAAATACATACCCTTGTTGGCGCTGGCGGAGGTGGCGAAGGCGCTATGGATGCAGCAAACATTTTAAAACCTGCTTTGGCGCGTGGCGAACTCAGAGCCATAGGCGCCACTACCCTCAATGAATACCAAAAATACTTCGAAAAAGACAAAGCCTTGGAGCGCAGATTCCAAAAGATAAATGTTGACGAACCTTCAACCGAAGATGCTATTTCTATTTTGCGAGGACTCAAAGAACGTTACGAAAATCACCATAAGGTGCAAATAAAAGATGAAGCCATTATCGCTGCAGTAGAACTTTCTCAGCGCTACATCACAGATCGTTTTTTACCTGACAAGGCTATTGACTTGATTGACGAAGCTGCATCAAAATTACGAATGGAAATCAATTCCAAGCCAGAAGAACTCGACGAACTGGAACGAAAAATCATGCAACTTGAAATTGAACGCGAAGCGATCAAACGCGATGGAGATCTTGCCAAAGTGGCGCGCCTCGGCGAAGAGTTAGCAAACTTAAGCGAGCAGCGCAATGGCTTGAAGGCAAAATGGGAATCTGAAAAAAGTGTGGTAGAAGGCATACAAAAAACAAAGGAAAACTTAGAACACCTCAAACTCGAAGCAGAACAAGCAGAGCGCTCTGGAAACTACGGATTGGTAGCTGAAATTCGCTATGGCCGTGTGAAAGAAGCCGAAACGGAATTGGAACTCGGCAAGAAAAAACTAATTGAATTGCAAGTATCTTCTAAACTTATAAAGGAGGAAGTGGACAGTGAGGAGATTGCCGATGTAGTGAGCAAATGGACAGGCATTCCAGTGCAAAAAATGGTGGAAAGTGAAATTCAAAAACTATTGAAATTAGAGGACGAATTGCATAAAACTGTGATCGGTCAAGAAGAAGCTATACAAGCGGTTGCGGATGCCGTGCGCAGAAACAGAGCCGGACTACAAGACGTCAATCGCCCTATAGGATCATTTATTTTCTTAGGCACCACCGGTGTCGGTAAAACTGAATTGGCAAAGGCTTTGTCAGATTATTTATTCAACGACCGCAACGCAATGGTGCGCATCGACATGAGTGAATACCAAGAAAAACATTCTGTATCTCGCCTCGTGGGTGCACCTCCAGGATACGTTGGTTACGAAGAAGGTGGTCAATTGACGGAAGCTGTGAGGCGAAAACCCTACTCTGTTGTGCTGCTTGACGAGATTGAAAAAGCGCATCCCGATGTATTTAACATTTTACTTCAAGTACTTGACGATGGACGACTTACGGACAACAAAGGTCGCGTAGTGAATTTTAAAAACACCATCATCATTATGACTTCTAATTTAGGGGCCCATATTATACAAGCCAACTTCGCCGATTTGCACAACAAAAAACTCGACAAGGTGATGGAGCAAACGAAAACAGAAGTGTTTGAGATGCTGCGCCAAACCATCCGCCCTGAATTTCTCAATCGCATAGACGAAACCATATTGTTTGCCCCATTGAGTCGTCAAAACATTCATGCTATCGTAAAAATTCAATTGCAACAACTTGAATCACGTTTGGCGCACCAAAACATTACGATGGAAGCCAGTGATTTTGCACTTGATGCCTTGGCGGAGAAAGGATATGACCCGCAATTTGGTGCTCGTCCACTCAAAAGAGTAATACAAAAAGATGTACTCAATGAATTGTCAAAAGAGATTTTGCGTGGCAACATAAAACCGCATGCACACATTTTGTTAGATATCTTTGACGATAAATTTGTTTTTAGGAATGTTGATATTGAAAAACTGAATGAACTTGTTCATGAAAACGAAGAAGCATAAGCTAAAATAATTCAAAGCCCGATGACAAACATCGGGCTTTGTTTTTTCAAGTCTTTGCACTACCTTATAACAGCTAAAGTTAATTTATGAAAAAAATATTGTTTTTTGCAGTACCTGTTTTGCTCTCGCTTTCGTTCACCGAACGCAACACCGACCAATGCGACTGCTCCTATTCTATTTCCAGTATGGAAGAAGCTTTAAAAGCACCAGAAATCGTTACTTGCCTTGACTTAGGAATGCAGAAATTAAAAGTAGTTCCTGCTGATATTGCAAAATTGGTAAATCTGCAATGCTTGGATTTATCATTCAACCAAATCAGTACGCTCCCTGAATCTATAGCCACACTTAGTAAACTGAAATACATTAACCTTGACGGAACACGCTATATGGCAAAACTTCCGGCGGTGCTTGCTAAAATCCCAAGTCTGAAAAGAGTCGACATCAAAGACCACCCTGAATGGAGTGTCGCAACAAAAGATGCTGCTGTCAAACTATTGCCCAATGTTCAGGTTGTATTAGAGGAAGAAGTGAATAAGGAAATAGACATTATTATTCCAGGCGCAAGCAAATAAAAAGGAAGTAAGCGTTGAAATGATCTGCTTAAAAAAGAGAGTTTAACTAAAAACTATTGACTGACCTTTAATTTTCTACCTGCAACCAAATTGGCTTTTTTGCCAATACCATTCCATGCACACAGTTGCTTAACAGTAATGCCGTATTGTAGAGCTACTTTATACAAGTAATCACCACCTCTTACAGTGTGAAAAATAGTACCTACAGGATAGGCAACAAAACCCGTATTGGTTTTTTTCACCACTACAGCATCGCTTAATATTTTTTTCTTGTCTAAATCAACAATGTAACGCGGATTCACCGCATTTCCTTTGAATCTAATTTCAAAGTGCAAATGTGCACCTCTTGATCTTCCCGTGTTTCCTCCTTTGCCTATATATTGACCAGGATCAACCATATCTCCTGGCTGCACGTCAATTTTCGACAAATGCGCATATACTGTTTCAAAACCATTGTAATGACGGATCACCACCACATTTCCAAATGAACCATAGCGTTTTGCAACGCGAACCATGCCACGAAAAGCAGAAACAACGGTATCTCCAGTATGCAAAGCAATGTCAATTCCGTTGTGCATTTTGCCATCTCTGTAACCATATAATGAAGTAATAATACCACGTGCTGGCATCGCAAAACCACAACCATTGAGTTGATCTACCAAATCAAAATTGAAAGAAGTATCATTTATGGATAATTCCGGACGGTAACAATTTGGATTTTCAATGTCCCAAGAACCATACAAATTGTGAGCTGGCGGATTGGTATCTATGGCTAAATTGTAGAAAGATGCAGTTGCCATCCTTTTGTTCAATGCATCTAAAACGCAGAAGGAAATTGTATCGCCATTCAAGAGAGAATCCACCAAGTACACTAACTTTTCGCGACTAAGTTGTGACTGCTGAATCAAATTCACCAAAGCGTCGTCAGTTTCTCTATCAGATCCTGATTTTTCAGATCCGGCTGAGGCTGAGGCAAACAAAAAGAATCCCAGGATGAACAGTATGTTTTTAAAAAAAAATCGCATTATTAACTCTTGGTATTTTGATCAAGGGTTGGTAAGATAGGAATATATTTTCGAACCCACAAATCGAGAAAGGACTATTTAACAGTCAAAGGGTATATCGGACTGTTCCACAGCGTAGAACAAAATTTATCGTGTACACCAAACAAAACAGTATACTCACCTTTCTCAAGCAGAACAGGTAGTTCAAAGGGAATTTGCTTTCCTGTAACCAACTCATTTGCGTGCACACAAGCCACCGAATACAGGGTTTCTGCGCCTTCTCCACGCAACACCACTCCAATCTCTACACTTGCACTATCTGACACTAAATCATGGTCCCAAATATTCTTTACAAACAATGAATCTCGAAACATTTCGCCAGCTTCAATTTGAAACTTTTTTTTATTTGCGCTGAGTTCTAAATAACCATATGATTTAAAATTCGAATGACGTGCAAAATAGATATCTGAATATTTTGCGCTTAGTTTTTGTGCACCATCAAAATTATCAGTGGCCACTACCAATACCGCTTTACCTTGCAAATCCTTTTGAATGGGCCATTTATCAAATTGATTTCTTCGATACCAAAATGAATTCAAAGAAAAAGAAGGAACATTGTAGTAAAAATAATACTTCGAAGGTTTCTGATAAGTATTCATGAAAACTACCGGCAAATCTCCAGCCAATGCTTTGACCTTTGGGTAAAATTCGCTGTCATGGTAAAACTGTTTGGTAATGCTCAGGCGCAAAAATTCATTTGGAAAAACCAAGGCAACGCGCAACGCTACTAAAATAAAAACAACGATGTACGAAAATGTCTTCCATACTTTAGCAACAACATCCTGCAAGGCACTGTGTACATACAAAAGCACTGGCACGAAAGCGATAGCACCCCAATTCGCCTCTATAAAAGTGCGAAAAGAAAACAAAAAGAAAAATGCAAAAATAGCTAAAGCTGTATACTTCATTGTCTCATAAAAGGAAGTCACTGATTTGCGTAAGGAAGCAAAAAAAAGTATAAACAAAACAGGTCCGCACAAACCCAATTGACCCAAGAAATATTGCAATGTAAAATTGAATTCATAAGGCCTATTCACCCTATCCACCAAATGGTAGCGCAATGAGGGATAATCATTGGCAATTTGCCAAAAAATATGTGGCAAAAACAAAAGCAACGCAACGAGCGTCATCAGCCAAAAATTAAGACGCTTCAATAAAGTAATGTTGGGCAAAAGAGTAAACAATATGAGCAATATTCCGTGGTATTTACTGTACATCATCAATGAAGCCACCACCCCAAGTAGCAATGCATTTTTCAACGTATTGTCTTCAACAAAACGTTTAAAGCATAAAATGTACAAGGCGCCAAAAAACATCAGTGGCACGTCTGGTGCAGAAATAAAACCAAAAGCATGAAAAGCAGGAGCAGTTAAAAACAGTAAAAAAAACAACTTTACGTTTTTAAACTCAGTAATCACAAAGAGCACATAAAGCGTGAGACCTGAAAAAACAGCAGTAAAAAAGCGCACGCCCAATTCATTGGAAAAAAACATACCCCCTGCCCTGATCATCAATGCAATCATCGGTGGATGGTCAAAATATCCCCAGTCCAAATATTTAGCAAACAACCAATAGTAGGCTTCATCCTCTGCTAAATCTGTGTAAGCACAAAGCAGCAAATTGAAGGCAATCCAAGACAACACAAAAATTGCTGCCCATCGTTTGTTGGAGATTTTCTCGTTCATTTCTTGTAAAAATAAGTATTATTGTCCACTGTGTTTATAATGTATGCTTTAGGATGGTAGAAAAACTTTTTGAACTTAACGGACACAGCGCCTCGATATATGCACTAGAGCGCGGAGTTACAGACGGCACTGTGTTTTCAGGCAGCGGCGATAAAATCGTCACCGCCTGGAATTTAGAAAAACAGTGCAACGAAAACTTTACTATCAAAACAAATTCTCCAACCATTTCTTTAAAACACATAGAGAAGCACCATATGTTGTTGGTTGGACTATTCAATGGAAATTTGCATGCCATCGATACACGCAGTAAAAATGAAGTAAAGTTTCTGCCATATCACAAAGAAGGAATCTTTCACATAGAATATGATGAAAAAGGAGATCGCTTCTTCTTGCTTAGTGGCGACGGCACGGTGTCAATATGGACAATGGATTTCAAATTGATCAAAGCATTGTTATTGAGCAGTGACAAGATTCGGTCGATGAGCATTCACCATGAATTGAACATTGCCGCTTTTGCAACTGGTGATGGACTCATTAAAATAATGAAGCTTTCCAATTTTGAGATCACACATGAATTTCCTGCTCACGACAAGGTCAATGTGGTGTATTTTCATCCCGAAAAAAGGGTACTCATTAGCGCCGGCAAAGATGCCTTTCTGAAGTTCTGGAATATGGATCACGACTACCAAAACATTTTATCTATCCCTGCCCACAACTGGGCGATATATGGCATTGCATTCAGCTCCGACAACAAATACTTCGTCACTTGCAGCAGAGACAAGACCATTAAACTTTGGGATGCACAAAACTTAGAAGTATTGGAACGTCTCGATTACAAAGGACACAATGGACACACGCATTCAGTAAATTGCATCTATTGGCCAAAAGACAAAGACTATTTTCTTTCAGGCAGTGACGATAAAAAAATTATAGCTTGGAGGGTTCAGCTTTAAAGCGTTTTAAAACAATTTCCCCACTTCTTCCCTTATTATCTTGATAACGTCCGCGCAATGTATTGCCATCTTCCGACAAAAAAAGTTCATGCGTTCCACGGGTTGCCCAACCTTCGATAGGCAGAGTCACTTTCACTTTGTATTTCAATTTACCCGCATTCCATTTACCCGAACCTATTTCAACAAATGACTGGCCCTTCCATTCTAAATAATGACTAAAAGTAACTTTACCTCCTTCTTGCGCAATGACTGCATAGGCGTTTGAAAATGCACTTGACGCAGAGTCCTGCCACAAACCATTTATATTGGCACTTGACTGTGCGAAAGACAATAAAGATGAATGAAAAAATAAAGTGAATATTGCAGTGAATTTCCCCATAACTTTGATCTTTAGCTCAACATATGTTTTCTGAATTTATCATACAGCTTACAACAGCCTTGCAAAATCCACTTCCAGGAAAAGAAGTGCAGATCAAAATGGCCCCCTACCAGAGCAAAGTAAATGAAAAATTTAAAGACAGAACAGAAAAAGCGAAAACAGCTTGTGTTTTAGTACTGCTGTATCCCATAAATAACATTCCGCACATAGTACTAATGAAGCGCCCCAGTTACGATGGACATCATAGCGCACAAGTTAGTTTTCCAGGCGGAAAATGGGAATTAAGCGACGAAAGCTTTGAATATACCGCTTTGCGAGAAGCACAGGAAGAATTGAATATTGAGCCTTCCACAGTTGAAATTGTTGGGCAACTTAGTCCACTTTTTATTCCTCCAAGTAATTTTGAAGTGCTACCGTTCGTAGGCATTTGCATGACGCGGCCAGATTTTATAAAAGATCCTAAGGAAGTTGATGCCATATTGGAATTCGATGTACCCTTCCTACTTTCAAATGATGCCATCAAATCAAAAAAAATGCTTCTGTCGGCAGGTTTCAACTTTGAAACACCTTACTTTGACATACAAAACGAAGTCGTTTGGGGCGCAACAGCTATGATGCTCTTTGAATTGCGAACAATCCTGAAAGAAAATTAAGCGCGGCCTTTAGCTTTTTGCCAAATCGCTTCCATTTCAGGAAGCGTCATATCTTGCAGTGATTTCCCTTGTTGTTCAGACTCTTTTTCTAAAAACTGAAAACGCGACAAAAATTTCCGATTGGTCTTCTCCAGCGCATCTTCGGGATTAATGCCCACGAAGCGAGCGTAATTAACTAGAGAAAAAAGCACGTCACCAAATTCGTCCTCCATTTTTTCTTGGTCATTGCGCGCCTCTTCAACTTGAAATTCCTGAATTTCCTCCTGAACTTTTTCCCACACTTGTGTTTTATTGTCCCAATCAAAACCAACTCCTCGTGCTTTATCTTGCATGCGTATGGCCTTAACCAACGCAGGAAGTGAGTGCGGCACACCTTCTAAAACAGATTTCTTTCCTTCCTTGAGTTTGAGTTGCTCCCAATTTCTTTTTACGTCCTCTTCATCGGCAACTTTGACATCACCATAAACGTGTGGATGGCGATGCACGAGTTTGTCGCATACACCATTTAACACATCAGCAACATCAAAAGCATTGCTTTCAGAAGCTATTTTGGCATAAAAAACCAAGTGCAAAAACAGATCACCCAACTCACCTTTAATCTGTTGCATGTCTTTTTGGAGGATAGCGTCACAAAGTTCGTAGGTCTCTTCAATGGTTAAAGTGCGCAACGATTCAATACTTTGTTTTTTATCCCAGGGGCACTGCTCACGCAGTTCATCCATAATGATCAATAGCCTTTCAAAGGCTTTTAGCTTATCGTTCATCGCCATAAAAAGAAGTTATTTTTTTGCGGAAGACTTGCTGTCATTTGCCAAAATCTCCGTCAAACCTGGCGAGGCGTATGTTTTAAATTCCCCTTTTTCATTTTTATAAATGAAAAAGGCTTCAAAAGATTCAAATGGATTGGTCTCTACAAAGTCGATTGACTCCGTAATACCCATTACCATAAATGCCGTGGCATAAGCATCAGCTTTGACACATTCTTGTCCTAAAATAACAACAGCCACCATTTCGTTTTCTACTGGCAGATGTTTGCGTGGATCAAAGGTGCCACTAATTACTTCTTTACCAACTCTTTTGGATGTACTGTAATTTTCACAAACCGCCATAGCAGGAAATTCAGCATTTAATTTGAAACCAAGTTTGGTTGCTTTTTCTTTTGTTGGATTATCCACTTCCACCGACCAAGAACTGCCATCAGGGCGTGTTCCAGCAGCAATTACTTCACCCCCAACATAGACCAAGAAATTGCTTATCTTCTTTTTGTACAACAGATAATCGTATATCTTATCCACTATATATCCATTGGCTAATGCAGAAAAATCCATCTGCAAAGCAGGATCTTCTTTACATGCAAAATTATCTTGCATGTTTTTGTCGTTCATTTCTTCCATGGTGTTGTACAACAAATCACCACCAATGCGTACTTTGCTATAGCCCATATGGCTTTCCATTTCTGCGGATGCAGCATCCACATAATCCAAAACTAAAGAATCCCGCAGATCACGGTCTTCCATGTTTCGGTACAAACCATCTATTTGCTCGGAGCCATCTGGACCAAAGCCCCATAGTTTCGCAATAGTATATACCGTTGGATCAAAAGCGCTATCAGTGCATTCGTATACTTCGTCAGAAATCAAAAATAAATCCAAAAACACACCATCTACAAAAACACAAGAATCACCCTTGTTGAATTTAGAAATGATAGAATTACTGTCTTTAAGTGATATTGAGGCGTTTACCTCAGCTATAATACTGTCGATTCCCTTTTGAATGTCTACTTTAATCGTATCAGAGTATTTGACATAGTATTCGTTTTCATTGTATTTGCCTTTCACCTCGTAAATGGTAGAAGGCGGTACAGGAACTTTCAAAAAACCCAAGAAAAAATCGAAGAAAAAAAACCAAGCAACAAAAACCACCACAAACAGGCCAGCGAATAATATTACTAAGGGGTGTTTTTTCATCAAATTGGATCTACTGAGGTAAATTTAAGCTAAGTTGCCCAAATTAAAGGTACTTAATAGAAAGGAATTTATTAAAACCTGTTGAAAACCTTAAGCAGATCAGTTCGCCAAGTGCTCAGCATCAAGAAAATCGCTAATCAATCGCTCTTGCGCACTCTCTTCTTTGAGCGCTTCTCTTTCAAATTTCTTAACAGCAATCATCAATTCTTTGAGTCTAAGCTTAACTTCTGGACCAAAAGAACGCTTGTCGATAATTTCAGCGATACTGTCGAGAACCTTTAAATATTCAAATGTGGATTTGATTTCCATTCAATTGCTTTTTAGCGAAAATAGGTGAAGAAGCACTAAAAGTCAAATTTTTTCACCTCAATTATAAACACACACCTGTTAGGGAATGACAAAAAATCGCTGCAGCAACCGCTACATTCAATGACTCTGTTTGCGAATTAGCGCTTCTTGGTATGCTTATTTTCTGATTGATTAACGCACTCAATGCCGATCTAATTCCCTCCGACTCATTGCCCAACACCAGTGACCCTTTGCCTTTAAATCTGAAGGAGGACAGTGGGGTTCCATCCATAAATGCGCCCATTAACACAAAATCAGAGGCAAAAGTATTTTGTTCAAACAACGCCACAAGATCGCTGCACACAACGCTTACTCTTGACAAAGAACCCATTGTCGCCTGCACCACTTTGGGATTGTAAATATCCACGCAATCTTCTGAGCAAAAAATATTTTTTACGCCAAACCAATCAGCTGTGCGCAAAATAGTACCCATATTTCCAGGATCACGCACACCATCCAAGACCAGAGAAAAACCATCTTTCCAATCTTCAGACAGATGTTCTTCAGGAATAGCAAAAACGCCGAATACACCTGGAGCAGCATTCAGCGACGACAATTTCTTCATGTCTTTTTCAGTAATCCTCAGAAATTCGTTCGGCGCCAAGTAAGCGACATCTTGATTGCCATCAACCACCACCAAATCGATTACTTTAAAGCCAGATCTAATAAATTCCTCAACACCCTTCTTGCCTTCCACAACAAATTCTCGATGCAGTTTCCTGTATTTCTTCTGCTGCAGTGCAGTATAACGTGAAATTTTATTTTTTGAAATCGCAGACTGCATAAAACTAATTAAAGAGTAAATAAAAATTCCGCCTAAAGTTCGCTTAAAATTAGTTTATTTTGAGGAAGAATTATTTCGTTGAACAAAAGAAAAACATATCTGTACAGCACAATACTGTTAGTTCTCGCGCTATGCTCTGCTTGTAGATCTACCCGATTTGTGCCTGAAGAAAAATTTATGCTTCAGAAAAACGAAGTGAAAATTACTGGACATTATAATTTTGACGCTGATGAATTAACTTCATATATCAAGCAAAAACCCAACGACGCAATTCTCTTTGGAACTTGGAAATTCTACTTAACAGCTTATAATTTCTTGCACAAAAAGAAAGATGACCGCGAAGATTTTCAAATGGAGAAACACCATTTATTTACTCGCATCCGTTTAAAATCAAGTGAGGCAGTTGGCGAAGCACCAGTGATCCTTGATTCTGCCAAGATCCCTTATTCGATCAAACAAATGCAAATTTATTTGCAAAACAAAGGCTACTACCGTAGCAAGATGCATAGCGAAATCAACTACGGAAAAAACAAAAAAGCCACTGTTCTATACCACATTACTTTGAATGAACCCTTCACCATCAACGAAGTGAAAATTATAACAGAAGACCCATTCATAAGTTCAAGCTATGGCGAATTCGCTAAAAGCTCTAATTTAAAAGAAGGGAAACTGTTTGATGTAGGAGCACTTGATCTCGAAAGAACCCGATTGACCGAGCTTTATCAAAACGAAGGCTTATTTGATTTTAATGAGTATTTCATTCACTATCGCGTTGACACAACGATTGGCGCTAACAAAGTCAATATTGTATTAATTATCGACAATCCAGTTGAAAAATACAATGCTAACGACTCCAGTATTAGCTCTACACACAAAAGATACATCATCAGAGACATCAGCATTCAAACCGACTTTATACCCACCAATCCCAACCTACCGTCTCAACACTCAATTGTCGTCGATGACATGTATACTTTTAAATACCGAGACACGCTACATTATAAAACTACTCCCATTTTAAAAGCGATCTATTTCAAGAAAGGAGATTTCTATAAAATCAAAAATCACAACCACACCTACAATCAGCTAACTGAATTGGGGATTTTCAATTTTATCAAGATTGATTACAAAAGAATTGAAAACGACAGTATTCCCAAAATGGATGTACTTATAAAACTAAGCGCAAAGAAAAAATATTCAATTAGCCTTGAAGGACAAGGCACCTTCAGAGAAGGTTTTGGGGGTGGCGGCATCGCTGTATTTAAAACCAAAAATCCGTTTAAAGGGCTTGAACAAATTGAGTTCAGATTGCGTGCTTTTGCAGAATCTGTAAAAAACACGGCAACCGACAGCCGTATTATCGGTACAGATATTGGTCCCCAAGTTTCGATCAAAATCCCCAGCCTTTTGTTTTTTCCACGCTTATCAAAAAGCTTATGGAGCGAAGCCTACCCTAAAACGATATTGTCAGCCTCTTTCAATTATCAAAACAGACAGGAATACCGCCGTTGGATATACTCTTTTAGCAACACCTATGAGATGAATGAATCAAGCTGGAAAACACACAAACTTTCCATTCCCGACATCAGTTTATCATACATTGATAAAAACTCTTCAATATTGAGTAGTCTAGATTCACTGAGTCCCCGATTGGCATTCTCTTTTCAAAACTACGTGAACGCAGGAATCAAATATTCCTATATTTTCAACGGTGTGCTGAAAAAAGAAAAAAATCCAATCTTGCTAATGGCCAATATTAACATCACCGGACTGCTCGGTTCGCTATTGAATTATACTGGTTTTTTTGAAAAAGACTCCTCTGGCGCACAATTAGTGGGCAGCATGAGATATTCTAAATTTGTAAAAGTAGATGGCGACTACCGTAAATATTTCAATTTGCACAAGGAAGAACAAATTATATTTAGATCGTATGCAGGATTTGCACTCCCATTTGGCCGTGGAGACATTGCCGTACCTTTTGACAAGTTGTTTTTTAGCGGAGGCGCCAATGGTATACGCGGATGGAAAGTGAGAAACCTTGGTCCAGGTTCGTCGCGCGACACCACAGCAATAGCCAACATAGATAAATTAGGGGAAATTAAATTGGAGCTCAATGGCGAATACCGTTTTAGAATCAGCAGCATGGTCAAAGGTGCAGTTTTCACAGATGTTGGAAATGTATGGCGATTGCAAGACCGTGACGACAAAGCTGTATTTCACCTCAATCGTTTTTATAAAGAATTGGCTGTTGCAGGAGGACTTGGTTTGCGTTTTGACCTCAGCTTTTTAATCGCACGTCTTGACGTTGGTTGGCCCTTACACAAACCATATATGGGTGACACTTGGGAATTTAAGTTAAGTGAAGCTGAATTCAATGTTGGAATCGGCTACCCTTTCTAGTTATTTGCGCTAAACTTAAGCGTGAAATCAAATTTTCAAAGTCTTTTTATTACATTTGCCATCTGAAATTTGATAGTCCATATAAATTGTAACGAATGGGATGGTTTAAAAGGATAAAAGAAGGTATCAAGACACCAACACAAGGGAAAAAGGAAACCCCAGAAGGTTTGTGGTACCAGTGTCCAAAATGCGGAAAAGTAGTTGCTTCTGAAGATCACAAAGAAACTTTGTGGGTGTGCGAAGGATGCAGTCATCATGAGAGAATTAATGCAAAGGAATATTTCCATGTTATTTTCGACAACGACAAATACACAGAAATAGCTCCCAATATCTATTCTGGAGATCCTTTGAACTTCACTGACACTAAGAAGTACGTTACTCGTTTGGAAGATTCCATTTTAAAAACGGGAGTAAATGATGCCGCCACTTCTGCATTTGGCAAAATTGAAGGCATTGATATTGTTGTTGTTGCAATGAACTTCAATTTTATTGGAGGTTCTATGGGATCAGTTGTGGGCGAGAAGATATCGAGAGCAATTGATCATTCATTAAAATACCATAAACCACTAATTATTATTTCTAAATCTGGTGGAGCGCGAATGATGGAAGCAGCATTTTCATTAATGCAAATGGCAAAAACATCAGCCAAATTAACTTTGCTGGCAAAGCAAAAAATACCCTACATCTCTTTAATGACAGACCCCACTACAGGTGGAGTTACCGCTTCGTTCGCAATGTTAGGAGACGTAAACATAGCAGAACCAGGAGCACTAATTGGATTTGCTGGTCCGAGAGTCGTTAAAGAAACCATCAAAAAAGATTTACCTAAAGGATTTCAAACATCAGAATTTGTTTTAGATCATGGTTTTTTAGACTACATCGTAGAACGCAAGAATTTAAAAGCGAAAATCGCACAAACAATAAGATTATTCCTAAATTAAATCCCTAAAAAATGAGTGAAACAGCTACACAAATCAAACCAGGTGTAATAACTGGCGAAGGCGTTCAACAACTCTTTCAGTTGGCTAAAGCGAAAAAATTTGCGCTTCCTGCCGTAAACGTTACAGGATCGAATACGATCAATGCTGTTTTGGAAACTGCAGTTGCAGCAAACGGACCAGTAATCATCCAATTCTCTAACGGCGGAGCTGCTTTCACAGCAGGTAAAGGCTTGAAAAATGATGGCGAACGCGCTGCCATTGCAGGCGCTGTTTCAGGAGCTCATCACGTTTGGCAAATGGCTGAGCTGTATGGCGCTAGAGTTATTTTACACACCGACCACTGCGCAAAAAAATTATTGCCATGGATGGACGGCATGTTGACCGCAGGTGAAGCTTTTTACAAAGCCAACGGCGTTCCTCTCTTCTCTTCTCATATGATCGACCTTTCTGAAGAGCCTTTGCATGAAAATATTGAAATCTGCAAAAGATATTTAGACAGAATGTCAAAAATGGGCATGACCTTAGAAATTGAATTGGGTGTAACTGGTGGTGAAGAAGATGGCGTTGACAATTCTGACATTGACAGTTCTAAATTATACACACAACCTGAAGAAGTTGCATACGCATACGAGGAATTGAAAAAAGTTAGCGATCGTTTCACCATTGCTGCAGCTTTTGGAAATGTTCATGGTGTATACAAACCAGGAAACGTGAAATTGACTCCGAAAATATTAGACAATTCGCAAAAATACATCGAGAAAAAATTCAACACAGGACCTAATCCCGTTGATTTTGTATTCCACGGTGGATCTGGCTCAACAGTTGAAGAAATTCGCGAGGCGATCTCGTATGGAGCTATCAAAATGAACATCGACACAGACTTGCAATGGGCGTTCTGGGATGGTATCAGAAAATTCTACGAAGCAAAGAAAGGCTATTTACAAGGCCAAATTGGAAACCCTGAAGGCGAAGATGCTCCTAACAAAAAATACTACGATCCACGTGTTTGGATGCGTAAAGCTGAGGAGTCGTTGAAAGAAAGACTAACGCAATCTTTCCAAGATTTGAATAACATAAATACATTGTAGTAATATTCCATCAAAAAAAAAGGATCGTCTTATGACGGTCCTTTTTTTTTTGCAACAACTTTTCCTTTGTCACATTATTTGCGCAACAGTTCTTTACATGAGAACAATAGATTAAGCTGAATGGTATAAAAACAAAAAAGCCCTCGATTATTCGAGGGCTCTTTCATTTAATGATGACTGGGTTACGCCAATTTAACGTTTACAGCATTCGGGCCTTTTTTGCCGTCTTGAACTTCAAAAGTTACATTGTCATTATCACGGATTTTATCTTTCAAACCTGATACATGAACAAATACTTCTTGTCCACTTCCGTCTACTTTGATAAATCCAAAACCTTTAGTTTCGTTAAAAAATTTTACTACTCCGTTTTCCATTGTTGATATTATTAATTGTTATTATGGTGCTAAAGTAGTCATTTCCAACAGAAAGTAAAAATAAATTTACTTTTTGTTTTATAAATTGTTAATTACTTACTTACTTTTCTCCGCTTCACTATGCCTTTTGGCTATAATTATTATCTTAGCAAACTCAATAAAAACGATGACTACGTACTTAATTACCGGTTGCGCCGGCTTCATAGGGTCTCACCTTGCAGAAAAACTTCTTTTGGAGGGAAATAAGGTTGTTGGTATTGACAATTTTGATCCTTTTTACGCAAGAGAGATCAAAGAAAAGAATTTAGACTTTGCGCTCAGAGATAAAAACTTCAGCTTCTACGAAGTAGACCTAAAGAATGCTGAAGAAATGCAAAATATCAGTCAAAAAATCGATATTGTGATCCATTTAGCGGCAAAAGCAGGCGTACTTCCTTCAATAAAAGATCCTATTTCTTACATCAACGACAATATCTTGGTGACACAAAATATTTTAAACTACTGTCAAGAAAATAGTATATCAAAGTTTATTTTTGCTTCATCCTCCTCCATTTATGGCAACAACAAAAGCGTGCCTTTTTCTGAAGACGATCGTGTAGACGAACCTATTTCTGTTTATGCAGCATCCAAAAAATCATGTGAGTTACTGAATTACACCGCACATCATCTGTATAAAATGGATGTGGTGAACTTACGCTTTTTCACCGTTTTTGGTCCTAGACAACGTCCAGATCTTGCTATTCATAAATTCGTAAAACTCATTGATACCGATCAGCAAATCAATATGTATGGCGATGGGTCAACAGGACGTGATTATACTTATATTCAAGATACCGTTCAAGGCATCGTAGCCGCAAGTAAATATGTCTTACAAAACAATAAAATTTACGAAATCGTAAATCTTGGTAATCATCAGCCAATAAAGTTGACCCAACTGATTGAAACAATAGAAAAAGTGCTCCATAAAAAGGCCAACATAAAAAAAATGCCCATGCAACCAGGAGACGTCGATCTTACTTTTGCTAACATTGAAAAAGCAAAAACACTCTTCTCTTATGCTCCATCCACTTCCTTTGAAGAAGGTGTTTCCCAATTTGTAAAATGGTACAATGGTCAAAAATCCTAGAATACTTTATTTAGCATATGATGGACTAACTGAGCCATTAGGACAGTCGCAAATACTGGCCTACCTTTCTAGAATTAATCGCGAAAGCGGATTCGAAATAAGTATTATCAGTTTCGAAAAAACAGAAGGCTTTGCCGCCAATGAAGGTCGGGTTCGAGAGATCCTAAGCACCACAAGTATTCAATGGCATCCGTTGGTATACCACAAATCACCTCCTGTATTGTCTACCATTACCGACTTGCGAGCAGGGTGGAAGAAAATAAAAGAACTCTACAAGAAAGAGCCCTTCGATATTGTGCACTGTAGAAGCTACATCTCGGCATTGCTCGGTCAAAAAGCGAAAAAAAAATACGGCAGCAAATTCATCTTCGATATGCGAGGATGGTGGCCTGACGAAAAAAAAGAAAGTGGTTTGTGGGGAAATCCGATTTTCAAACCTATCTATCGCTATTTTAAAGAAAAAGAAAGACAATACTTTGCCCAATCAGATTTTACGGTTTCACTCACTTACGCTGGACAAAAAGAAATAGTAGAACGATTTCACAAAGAAAAATCGAAAGTAGGTGTTATCCCAACCTGCGTTGATTTTGATGTTTTCAAACCGTTCAGCCAGGAAACCCGAGACAAAGTTAGACTTGATTTCAATATTCCTTCAAATGCTTTTGTTGTAATATACAGCGGATCCATTGGCGCCAATTATCCTCCAAAAGACATTCTTAAACTTTACCAAAGCATTACTGCCGCAAGTGAAAAACACTTAATAATTCTTTCGCGTAAAGACCATTCCCTAATTCTGAATGCAGCTGCAGAATTAGGAGTTACTGAAAAAATTCATTTTGCAAGTGCCACTTACAATAATGTCCATCAATACTTGCACGCAGCTGATTTAGGAATCATATTGTATAAACTTGCTTTTTCCACCATAGGTCGAAGTCCAACAAAACTTGGAGAATACTGGGCTTGCGGAATTCCTGCTGTTTCGATTAAAGGAATTGGCGACCTGGATTTTATACAAGAGAAGTTCAAAGGAGTAGGATTGCAACTTGTTGATCCTACCTTTGAAAGCTCGAGCGATTCAGTGTATTGCGACAAAGAAATTTTAAGGAAAAATTCAATTGAATATTTCGACATCAAAAATGGAGTATCCTTCTATACAGGTGTATACAAAGCCATTTTAGCCTAAGAGACAAATGTTGGTGAAACTATTTCTTCTTTCTTTTCAACGGGTATCTTTTTGTAGTTACTAAGAATGTATACCATCGAAAGATAAAAAGGCATTAAAGGAATTTTATAGCGCACCAACGCCCCGAAATTTGCCGTAGTTAAACCAACTGAAAATGCGAAGAAAAGAGAAAAAACAAAGGAAAAAAACAACAGTGGATTTTTCAACAACACTCCTTGAAGGTTTAATAACTTAATTCTAAAAAGCGCCATTAGTGTAAAAACCAAAACGACTAAAGACTCCAAAGCAGACATCAAAATAAATGGATTATCGGCCTCCCAAACAAAGGGACGAAACAAAGTGGTAGCAATGGCTATAGGCGCCTTCACAGCAATTCCAGCAACTGTTGGCTCAAACGAACCTATATCAAATCGATGCCCACCATAATAATCCTGTTTTAAGTCATTTTGAACCACAACAGCTTCATCCATTACTTTATCTACAGAATATTGACCTGTATTGTCTGAAAAAGTATTTAAACTCAACACAACCAGTCCCCCTGCTAAGGCTAATAAAATCGGAAAAATCAGAGCTCTAAATACCACTGATTTAATTTTTACCAAGTAATTTGATAAAACCCAACATCCCATTCCAATCAAAAATGCATTAAAGATATACGGCTTAATCGAAATAATTAAAAAACTTGAAACAATGCACCAAATTACCGCTCTAATTAAATTTTCTTTCTTCATCACCGCATGAAAATAAAACACCAACAAACACAATGCCCCCAAAGTAATGGGGTCTTTTAATATTCCCGAACCCCAAAAGACCACGGACGGTATATAAAGAACAGTATAACTCAATTGCCTTTTGAAAATAGGATAATACAAAATAAAAAGCTTATACACCTTCCACAAGGCCAAATAACAAAATAGTGATACAATAAATCCTGCTGCAAAAATAGATCCTCCCGCAGCTACCAATAACAATCCAGCAATTCGAACCACAAACATCGCCCTCTCATCTCCTTTAAAAACGAAATAATCTAAACCCAACTGTCGCACACGAAAATACTGCTTATAAAGTTTTATTATTCCATCCTCCTCCATACCATTGAATATGAAATCAAAAAACAAAGAAGGTTCGTCCCAAAACAAACTGCGCATAATATCACCATCATGAAAATACGAGATAGTATCACCACCTTTATAATAAAACATGTAAACTAAAGGAAGCATAATTGATGAAAGTATTTTTAATTTTAGTCCATTAAAAAATAACTTTTTTGACATTTCATCTTCATTCTTAATAATTCCCCTACACAAAAAAACAGCTATTAACAGGAAAAGCAGAAACATAATAATTTCCACCTCCCAGTAAATTTTTACACGAATTCCATGTTCTCCTATTTCCATAAACTTTTTCTAGTGATGGTATTTTTCATTTGCCAGAATAGTAAAAACGCGATACAGCTGCTCAACAAAAAGTAATCTCACCATTTGATGAGTGAAAGTCATTTTTGAGATTGCTATCTTATTTTTTACATAATTTTTCACCTGATCGCTAAATCCATATGCACCGCCAATAACAAAAGCAATCTCCTTTTTTCCACTTAGTGTTTGTTTTTTAATAAAACCAGCAAAATCAATCGATGAATACTCATTGCCTTTCTCATCCAACAAGAACAGATGAGTTTGATTCATTCCATCAAAATAATCAAGCAACAATTTACCCTCATGCTCCCTCATCGACTCCATATCGTGACCCTTTACCTTTAAATTCAATGTCACAATCTCCACCGAGCAATAATGATTTACGCGCTTGATGTATTCATCAATCATTTCCTGCAACTCTTTCTTTTGAGTTTTTCCTATTTCAATAATTTTAATTTTCATTTCTCAGCGCTGATAAAAGTAGTCAAAAATGACCTTTTAATCCGCCTTTGATGTATTTTTGTAAAAAATCATTAGGTTTGACAACTTTAACTTTTTTGGTTTGGTTTTTGCAAACACATTAGAAGATCACTAATTAAGTAATGAAACAGCAATAAAAATGAAAGGAATCATCAGTATTTTCTTAGCGAGTTTGTTGTTTAGCGCACCAGGAGTTAAAGACAACATTAATAGCGCCATTAAATCTGGAAACAGTCAGGCTGTAGCCCAATATTTCAACACCAGCATAGACTTATCCATACTCGATCAAGAAAATGTTTGCAGTAAAGCGCAGGCCGAAATCATTGTACGCGACTTCTTTGCCAAGCACAAACCAAGCAGTTTTAAAATTGAACACGAAGGCAATGCACAAGACGGCAGCACATACATGATCGTGAAAATCGTAACTGCAAGTGGCAATTATCGAATTTATTACCTTTTAAAACAGAGCGCAAATCAATTGCTCATACACAAATTTAGAATCGACACAGATAGTGATGAATAGCACAACTCAATTTGAGATCTTTCTGCGAAATGCCATAGCAGAAGATGTTGCCGATGGCGATCACTCCTCCCTATCCACCATCCCCAAAGACAGCTCAGTCAATGCAATTATAATTTCAAAAGACACAGGAACAGTTGCTGGAATGCAACGCGCTTCTGATACTTTTCATTTTATTGACCCAAACATAAAAATCATACTCCATGCAAATGACGGTCAATCTGTGTCACCTAAAGACCTCTTAATTTCACTGGAAGGCAACGCAAGAAACATTTTAATGATGGAGCGTATCGCCTTGAATTGTATGCAGCGAATGTCAGGTATTGCAACACAAACAAAACTCCTTTCGTCAAAGATTAGCCATACCAATTGTAAAATACTAGACACACGAAAAACGAGTCCTGGACTTCGTTTTTTAGAAAAAGAAGCTGTATTGATTGGCGGTGGTAAAAATCACCGAATGGGCCTATACGACATGATCATGATCAAAGACAATCACATTGATTTCTCTGGTGGCATTAAAAACGCCATTCGCAAAGCCAACGAATACATCATTGAACGTCATCTTGATTTAAAGATCGAAATTGAAGTTCGAAACTTCATTGAACTCGAAGAAGTGCTAGCAATAGGAAAAGTACAGCGCATCATGCTCGACAATTTTACCCCAAGCAATTTAAAATTGGCGCTGCAAAAAATAAACAAACGCTTTGAAACCGAAGCTTCTGGTGGAATCAGCGAAGAAAACATAGTTACTTACGCGGAAACCGGAGTGGATTATATTTCAATTGGCGCTTTGACGCACACAGTAAAAAACTTTGACATTAGTTTAATCGCCTCAAAGAATGACTAAAAGAAATTACAAGCAAATCTTCTTGTCGCTACGTTTAGTGCAAAAACTAATCCTTTTTGCAAAAACGCATAGTTTTCCAGGTTTTCAAAGGGTAGCTATATACGAAGTTGGCAAACATTTTCTTGAAGGCATTATGAAAGGCACTTTTTCAACAAGAGCATCTTCGCTCGCCTTCAAATTTTTCTTTGCCATTTTTCCGGGCATCATTTTTCTCTTTACTCTTATTCCGCTTATTCCCATTGATGGGTTTCAACTCGCTCTGCTCAACTTCATCAAAGACGATCTTCCAAAAGGATTGAATGAAATCGCAATATCTACTATTGAAGATTTAATCAGCACCCCACGCGGTGGCTTACTTTCATTTAATTTTTTATTAATGCTGTATCTTACTACCAATGGCGTTCACTCACTTATCATTGAATTCAATAACAGCTACCATGTCAATGAAACTAGAAATCCCTTTAAACAGCGTCTGGTTTCATTCGTGTTGGCGATTGTACTCACTGGTCTGCTGGTTATAAGCATATCATTAATTATCGCAACGCACATCCTTGTTGATCTAGCGGAACAAAGAAGAGATTTAACCGATTCATTTTATAGCTTTCTAATACATGCAGGCAAATGGGTAGTGGTTTTTGCTTTGTATTATTTCGCAATCGCTCTGTTGTATTATTACGGTCCGGCCAAAAGAAAATTCTTTAAATTCTTTTCACCAGGATCTATCGTAACAACTCTATTACTGCTGCTTACTCTATATGGATTCTCGATCTATATCCAATACTTCAGCACGTACAACAAAATTTACGGATCAATTGGAACGATTATGTTGGTGATGCTTTGGTTCTACCTAAACTCATATATCCTGCTTCTTGGTTTCGACATCAACGCAAGCATAGCTAAAGCCAAAAAAAACAATCACCTACTGTAAAAAATTGTGCAACGCGTCAACAATACGCTCCGTTGCCTTCCCGTCCCACAAATCAGGTAATGAACCTTTCTTGTAAGTACCAGAAAGTATGCTTTTAACATGCTGAAGAATCAACGATTCGTCCAAATCCAAAAGTGTATTTGTCCCCACCTGCACTGTGATCGGACGCTCCGTATTGGGTCGAACAGTTAAACAGGGCACGCCTAAAAAAGTAGTTTCTTCTTGTATTCCACCCGAATCAGTTAGTACAGCTTTCGCATCGGTAACTAATTTCATGAAATCAAAATAGCCAAGTGCATCGCACAGCACTATATTCGGAGAAGAAAGCAGCTCTTTAAAGCCAAACGCTTCCGCATTTTTTACTGTTCTCGGATGTATCGGAAAAATAATTTTAATGTCTTTCGCTATTTGTGAGATCAATTGAAAAATCACACGCAAATTAACAGCATCGTCAACATTAGCGGGACGATGAAAAGTCATCACGATGTAATTCCCTTTTTCCAAATGGTATTGCTGCAACACCTTGCTTTCGGCAATTTTTGATTTAAACTTCACCAAAGTATCAATCATTGTATTCCCACTAAATACTATGCTTTTGGGAGACTTCCCCTCCTTTAATAAGTTTTCATTTCCCGACTTTTCAGTGGTGAAAAACAAAGCCGACAAATCATCCACCATTATGCGATTGATTTCTTCAGGCATTGTTTTGTCAAAACTGCGCAAACCACTTTCGATATGTGCCACAGGAATATTATAGCGAGACGCCACAAAAGCGCATGCGAAGGTTGAATCTACATCTCCAGGAACCAGCACTAAATCGGGACGGTCTCTTTTAATCTCTTTCTCAAATTGTAGCATTATATCAGCAATCGGCGACATGGTGGAATCTCTGCTTAACTCAAATAAAACGTCTGGTTTTGGAATTTCCAGCTCCTCAAAAAAAACCTCACTCATCTTATAATCGTAGTGCTGCCCAGTATGCAACAACTTAAAACGCAAACTCGGATATTTTAAAAAGCACTCCTTAAGACGTGTGATTTTTATCAGATTTGGACGAGTACCAACACAAACCAATACTTTTTTCATTTTTTCTGTTGAAATATTATTTATCAAATCTACTGTTTTACAGTGTCTTTTGAAAAATTGATTCTTGTCTTTTTTAATTAGATTGTATATTTGATGCAATCTAATTTTATTATGCGTTTCCTACACTTACTACTATTTATATTGCTAGCGGAATTGAGTTCGGCTCAAATTTACGATCCACTCCACTCTCCAAATTCATATCGAAACATCAATAATCCTGAATACTGGAAAAATCGGAAGCCACACGATGCCTACTGGCAGCAAGATGTTCACTATACCATCCAGGCCAATTTAGACGAAAAAACAAACATTATTTCCGGAACAGAATTTCTGACCTATTGGAACAATTCACCAGACACCCTCAACTTTGTTTATTTTCACCTTTACCAAAATGCCTTTCAACCTGGATCTTATTATGATCAGCTTTCAAAAGAAAATGGTGTCAGTGCATATTATGGAAAATACGAAGCACAAAAAAAAGGAACCCTTATCTCCACTATCAAAATCAACGGAGAAGAAGTCAAAACAGAACTCGACAACACGATTTTAAAAGTATACCTTCCAGAAGCATTGAAACCAGGCGCTAAAGCTGCCTTCGAACTTGAATTTAAAACTTTTTTCGATACAGGATCTTCGCGCCGCAGAATGAAAACATTTAAGGTCGCACATGGCTACAAACATTTCGATGGCGTGCATTGGTACCCGCGCATTAGTGTGTACGACAGGAAATTCGGATGGGATACCGAGCAACATTTGGGCAAAGAATTTTACGGCGACTACGGCACTTATGACGTTGAGTTGAATCTTGCCTCCAATTATGTTGTTGAAGCCACTGGCTATTTGCAAAACAGAGCCGATGTGCTACCCGACGATTTGCGCAAAAAGTTAGATCTTAAAAATTTCATTTACCGCAAAGCAAGTGATACAATTACTATTGTAACACCTTACAATCCTATTGAACGAAAAACCTGGATTTATCACGCTGAAAACGTGCATGATTTTGCATTCACAGCAGATCCAACTTACCGTATAGACGAGAAATTTTGGGGAGACATTCAATGTGTTGCCCTCGTGCGTGAGCAAAATGCTTCCAAATGGATCAATGCCGCTGAATACACAGCTAAGGTAATCAAAACCTATTCTCAAAGTTTTGGACAATATATTTATCCCAAAATGGTAGTGGCCGATGCAGAAGACGGAATGGAATATCCAATGCTTACACTCGATGCCGGGCAAGATCCCAACTACAGAAGTCTGCTTGCCCATGAAATTGGCCACAATTGGTTTTTTGGAATGGTGGGCAACAACGAAACCTATCGCGCTGCGCTCGACGAAGGTTTTACCGAATTTTTAGATTCATGGGCCTACCACGCCATTGATGGCGACACTGTTTACCACCTTCCTTCGACTTCTGCATACATCAGAAAATTCAGAAAAGAAACACTTATCCTCAACTCAAGGGTTTACGACAATTATATTTATGCTGCAGCACAAAACGACGACCGCGCGTTAAACACGCATTCCAGCGACTTCGATGGCGGCATGATCGACCAAGGAGGGGGCTATGGTCAGGTCTATTATAAAACCGCTACCATGCTTTACAACTTGCAGTATGTATTGGGTGATTCTCTTTTTCTTTCGGCCATGCAACACTATTTCAGTCAATGGAAAAATTGCCATCCTTATTTTGAGGATTTCAGAAACAGTATTATACAATACACACATGTCGATTTAAACTGGTTTTTCGACCAATGGATGGAAACCACTAAAGTCATTGATTACGCAGTGCATTGTATTAAAAAAGGAAAAGAAAAAGACCAGTACATTCTGCAATTTAAACGCAAAGGCGATATGCAAATGCCGCTTGACTTTCAAATCATTAGCAACAACGACAGCATCAGTAATTACCACATTCCCAATACATGGTTTGTCAAAAAAACACAAGCCACTATTTTACCAAAGTGGTACGGCTGGGGAAACCTTGCTCCTACCTATGAAGCAACCGTTACAATCCCTGGAGGAATCTACAATGTGATCATCGACCCAAGCACTAGACTTGCTGATGTAAACCTTCTTGACAATTCTAAAAAAACACCATACACCGCCGACTTTGATGCACGACTAAATAATCCTCTCGACCGCAATAATTATGAACTACGCTGGAGACCCGATGCTTGGTACAACCAATACGATGGCGTAAAAATAGGCATGCACCTCAATGGAAATTACTTGAAAAATTTCCATGTGTTCGATGCCAACTTTTGGTTCAACAGCGCGCTGGGACAAGTGCATTTTCCTGAAGCTGTGTACATCAATAAATTCGACGTTTTCTCTTTCCGCGTAAACTACAATACCTTGCTGCCAAAGCTTGGTAAAAATGTAAAAGTTGACGTGCACTCTAGTTTTCTCGAAGGTTTACAGCGCCATGAATTAGGTTTAAGTAAAACTTCAAAAAGCAAAAACGACAAAATCAAAATATACCTTAAAGCGCTGTATAGAAAAGACGCCAATGCTCTCACCTACTTGCTCAATCCAACTGAATGGTTGGAAAATAAATGGAACAACACACTCAATATTGAATATACACACCTCTATCATTATGCATCAGGAATGGGTGAAATCAAATTGGGTATGAAAACTTCAGCATTCGGAAGCAACTACGACTACTCCTCCCTTCGTCTTTCTGTTGTGAATCATTCTAGAATTGCCAAAATGATTTTAAGTACGCGATTTTTTGCACAGTACGGCAGCGGTACAAATATTGCCCGCGAATCTGCTTTGTTCGCTGCAGGAGCCAATTCAGAAGAATTAATGGACAACAAATACACGCGTTCAATCAGCGTATTTTCAGCCAGCAACGCAGGTTTCGGAAGCAATACCAATATCTTTCAAGCAGGTGGCGGACTTAATTTACGAGGATATGCAGGTTACTTGATAGCCGAATCTAAAAAAAACAGCTATATTGCTGGTTACAAAGGAATCTCCGGAACTTCTTTCAGCGCTGAACTTGAATTCAGTGATTACTTCCGCTGGATGCCGAAACGAATGCGCACGTATCTTGATTTTGACACCTACCTTTTTTCTGATGCAGGAATATTATTGGTACCAACCGGTAGTGTTCAAAATCAATGGGGAACTTTTTCTGCAGACGCTGGACTCGGAGCCACGATGAAAATTAAAAAGTTTGGAAGACTAGAAACTGTAAAACCACTGGTATTGCGTGTTGACTTTCCTTTGTTCTTAAACCGTACGCCAAATTTATCTCCCGACAACTTTCAGTTCCGATGGATAATTGGCATCAACAGATCATTTTAGATGATTTATTTTTTTATGATTGTCCGTAATCGTACCTGTACATTTAAGGCACTAGATCCTTCGGAGTGCATCAGGAAGACAAGTATATTCAAAATAACTTTATTCGGAATCGGTCACATTTGTCTTCCTGAGATTTGAGATTAAGAGGAGAAACGAAGTTTCGGTCTTTGAAGGATCTATCGCCACTTGCGAAACACAACGGGTACAATCGCTGACAATCATTAATTTTTTAAAGCATTCTTAAACACGCGCCCCAACACGAATAGGTGATTGTACAAATTGCGCAGAAAACCATAGTGGTATTGATAGAGCACAAAACGCTCGCGCACTGCCCTCCACCTGTTCTCGCTGGACACGCCGCCTACTAAAAATTTAGACAAAGGAAAAGGCAGCTTGCGATTGCTCCGGCTTTGTTTCAAACACTTGATAACCCAGTCAATGTCAGCACTAATTTTATATTTCAAATCAAACCCAGGCGCAATACTGCGCTTCACCACAAAAGATTGATGACACACCACCATGCCGCGCTCCATTGACTTCCAAGTCAGTGGATCAGGTGCATTGTTGTGGCCAATTTCACTGAGCATGGAAAGAAATTCACCACGATCATCTATCAATTCAGTATCGCTGTAATACACATCAATGTCTTGGCCATCGGCCAACATTTTCTCAATGGTATTTGGTTCACAAATTTGATCGCCACAATTGACAAACCAAACATAGTCACCCGTTGCCACTTTCAATCCCTTGTTCATAGCGTCATACAAACCGCTGTCTTTTTCACTAATGACCTGCGCGATTTTACTTTTGTAGCGCGCTACAATTTCCATTGTATTGTCAGTTGATTTTCCATCAACAACAATATATTCAAGGTTTGAATAGGTTTGCGCAAAAATACTGCACATGGTTTTTTCCAATAGCTTTCCGCCGTTGTAAACCACTGTTATGATACTTATTTTCGGGGCAATCACTGACATATATTTTTATAAAAAGCCAAATGTTTTTCAGCGATTATGGTATTGCCATAATTTTCAAGAGCAAATCTCCTAGCATTATCGTTGTAAGAAATTGACTGTGGATTTTCGAGTATTTCAATAATTCCTTTTGCTAAATCCTTTGCGTTTCTTGCCTCAGCAAGGTAGCCGTTTTCAGCACTTACAATCATCTCTTTAATTCCGCCAATCGCGAAACCTACAGATGGCGTGCCACAACTTAATGCTTCTACTATGGTGTTGGGAAGATTGTCCTCCAAAGATGGAATCACAAAAACAGATGCCGCATTGTAAATCATGGCGGCGTCTATTTCTGATTTCACAAAGCCCATATAATTCAATTTCAAAGGAAGTGTTTCAAATTCCTTTTGTTCTTTGCCCATCACAATCAACTCCACCGCGCCTTTGTATTGCGCTTTCACGATCTCAATTGCTTCTACGAAATAAGCAAATCCTTTGCGCACATCGTTTGGATTTGCGGCAGAAAACAAAAGATATTTGACCTCAGGATCGAGGCCTAATTTTTCGCACACTTGCGACTTTGAAATCGGACTAAAAAGCACGCTATCCAATGTATTTGCAATACTTTTCACTTCAGCGTTCTTGGTCAAACTTGCCGACGAACAAACATCTCCCAACCATTTACTTGGTGTAATAATATTTAATTTTTGACTAGAAAAAATCTCTTTTTTCTTCAACCACATTGCATGCGCCGCACCTTCAAAATGCAACATCGGGCAATGCGCACACTCCAACGCATACTGCTCACATGTTCCCGAATAATGACAACCACCGGTAAACAACCACATATCGTGCAGCGTCCATACGATAGGCTTTTTCAATGCATACAATTTCTGAATATCGTTTAAAGACAAGCCTCCAAAATTGATCCAATGAATATGAATCACGTCGGCAGCCAAAACCAAGGGATGCGACGAAACATCAACTCCCACTTTATTGGTAGAAAACATAGAAACTGTTTTGTCTTTCAACAAAACACGACGTTGAAAAAGATATTCAAGATAAGTACGGGCTTTTAAAAAAAAAGAATTTTTAAGCTGTTCTACTTTCGCAAAAGAAGTTACTTTATCCACGACCAATAATGTTGCATCAATACCACCGGCATTGAGCGCATCATTGAGCCGACGCGCTGCAATCGCTGCGCCGCCGCCACCATCCGTTTTGCTTATGACAACAACCTTCATATTTTATACGCAAAAATATTGATCTGCATGTCCATATTGCCCGAATTGCCTTTGCTAACAAAAGGCTGATTCAACACCACTTCTTCTTTGATGTAATATCTGAAACCATTGTTCACCAAAATACCAAGTAATTCATGCAAGTGCTGCGCTTGTCCTGTAAAAGAATGGTACTCAATAAATACATTTTTGCATTTATGAAGCACCTCTTTACAAGAGCGAATTACTTCCACTTCAGCTCCTTCAATGTCCATTTTTAAAAGATCAACCGTTTCGTATTTTAAAATCACGGCACTTAAGGAAATACTCTCAACAGCAATGCCTGTGCTTTGCGAAACGGCGCCACCGTCGGCACCCTCCTCTGCAAAGCGCACTCCTTCATCATTGATCCAAACTGCTTTTTGCAGCGCTTCTACATGGCGCATCTTATTTGTTTCAACGTTGGTATTCAAATACTTGAATATTGTGGCATCGGCTTCAAAAGCAAGCACTGTAGCATTGGGATAGTATTGAGAAAAGTACAATGCGCTCAACCCCACATTAGCTCCGCAATCCAAGATGATTTGACTTGATCCATCAGCAGTAAATCGGTAACATTGGTCAACATAAATTTGTTTGTATTGCCAGAAAAAAGATTGAAAATCAGCCACTAAAAACACATTTCCCTTGAACTTTATTTCTTTTGCATCATAGCGTTTGCTAAATCCGTATCTCAGCGCCAGAAACAATAAAGTTCTATACTCCTTGATGGTCAGAAAGCGTTTAACTTCGTTAAAAAGGATGTATAAAAAACTTTTCATTTTGATTTAAATTACTGAAACAACAACCTTTAGGTAAATATTTGCGGATCGAAAATAATAAATTCCTCCTTATTAGTATCTTTAATGCCTACAAGATAAATGAAATGAAACTATTTCTCCGCAAAATATATTTGTCCTTCGACGCAGAAGTCAAAAAAATTCGTCTCAAAAAGCAAATCAAAAAAGGCAATACTAAAATCACCATCGGCGCTTCTGATATTTACGAAAGTGGATGGAATCCCACTGAACTAAGTTTTTTGAATCTCACTAAAGAAGAAGATTTTAAAGCTTTATTTTCCCTTAACAGCATTGAAGCAATTATCGCCGAGCATGTGTGGGAGCATCTAACACCTGAAGATGGAAAAAAAGCATTAGCCAATTGCTTTAAGTACATGAAACCAGGTGCATACCTGCGCATCGCTGTGCCTGATGGTTACCACGAAAGTGAAGAATACATCAACAGCGTTAAGCCTGGAGGTCATGGCAATGGTTCTGACGACCATAAAATTTTGTACACTTACCAAAGCATGGCCAAGGCGATGGAAGAAGTGGGATTCAAAGTAAATTTACTAGAATACTTCAACGAGAAAAAAGAGTTTGTAATGAACCCTTGGGATAAAAAACAAGGAAATATCCGCCGCTCAAGATACAATGATCCGCGAAATACGGCTGACAAAATCGTTTACACCTCACTCATTGTTGACGCTGTAAAACCATAAGCGATGAAGGATCTAGCGCCCATCGCTGTTTTCGTGTACAACCGTCCAAAGCATACTGCACAAATGTTGAAGTCGTTGTTGCAAAACAAAATTTTATCGGAGAGTGAAATCTACTTTTTTTCTGATGCAGCAAAAAAAACGGAACACGAAGAAGATGTGAGGTTGGTGCGCGAAGTCATTCACAACTTCAAAGGAGCAGCAAAAGCACACGTTGTTGAACAAGTCAAAAACAAAGGTTTGGCCAAGTCAATCATTGACGGCGTATCCTCTATCCTTGAAAGTCATCAGCAAGTAATTGTGCTTGAAGACGATCTTTTACTCTCTAACGACCTACTTGATTTTTTTAACGAAGGCTTGAATTTCCACAAAAGCAGCAGCAACATATTTTCACTGAGTGGTTACACTCCTGACATTGCTATTCCGAAAAATTATGCACACGACACTTATATCGCGCCGCGGATATCTTCATGGGGCTGGGCAACGTGGAAAGATCGATGGGGCAAAGTGGATTGGAGCGTGAGTGATTTCGCTGCATTTATTCATGACAACCAAGCTATCGCCAAGCACGACTTAGGTGGTCAAGATGCAACGGCAATGCTGGTCAATCAAATGACAGGGAAAATTGATTCGTGGGCCATACGGTTCAATTACGCTTGTTTTAAAAACAATGCCGGCTGTGTTTTCCCTTGTATTACCAAAGTACTAAACAATGGCGCCGATGGAAGTGGAACTCATGTTAAGTCTACCGACAAATACAACACAACAGTATCAAACAAAAAAGTAAACTTTAGCGCATTGCGGCCCAATGATGAAATTCAGCAAAACTTCCGTCGTTTTTTTAAGTCTGGTTTACTGCGACAATTAATCAATTTGTACAAGCGCACAAGGGCGCGACGATTGTTTAAAAACAACTAAATCCCCAAACAATTGTTTGTCTTGTAGATGATGCTTGTGCTTGATTCATGCACGGTGATAGGCGACATCCCTATAAAATCAATTTTTTTAAAATTGTTTGCTTTGCAAAAAGCATCAATTTTTTCGGCATACTGAGCCCTTTCGCTATTGTCAAAAACAAATACACCACCCTCTTTTAAAGCATCAACAGAGTTGTTCAAGCAGTTCACTCTATCGCGCCCGTCAATAATAATGATATCGTATTTCACATCTTTAGCCTCCTTGGAGTAGGCCCCATTGTACTCTAACTCTTGAAATACAATTTCGATATTGCCCGTCATTTGACGTTTTACTTTGTTGTACCACTCTTTGTGGTGCTCTACACATTTGATGTGTGCCACTTTTTTTGCGTACCACATTGTTGAGTTTCCGCTGCCAAATTCCAAAACAGTGAATTCCTTTTTCAACCGCGCCTCTATGAAAGAAATAAAAGGATACGTGCACCAAGGAATTGGATGTCCATTTTGATCCACAGACGACTTCGAACTAAAACTTTGAAACCATCCGTTTTGCGACAGCATACTGTTCCATCTCAATTGCAGCAAACTTCCCAGGCCCAAACCATTCAGCACCACTCTCAAAAAATTTTTTAAAACCTTCATGCTATTTGTACTTTTTTTGCTTTGTAATAAATAAACGCTAGGCCAGCGACAATAGCAATCAATATCAAAATAGAACCAATGCCACTTATTTTAGAACCTACGATGAATGACTCTGGAGCAAAAACAAATTTAACTTCGTGTTTTCCCGCAGGAATTTCCAATCCTCTCAAAACATAATCCACGCGAACATGCTCCACTTCCTTTCCATCAATAAACGCCTTCCATCCATAAGGATAGTAGATCTCAGAAAAAACAGCAAGTCCGCCTGCTGCTGAAGACGCTGAATACAATAATTCGTTTGGCTTGTAAGAAGTCAATTGCACATTTCCATTTGCCGCGAAAACCATTTTTTTAGTGGCTAACTTATTGTAAAATTCTTGGTCGATCACAGCGCTGTGCTTGGGATTAATACCATCCAAAGTATCTAATTCCGCTTCCGCAGTTTTAGTCACCAACAGCGTATCAATAAACCACGCATTTCCGCATGCCTGATCGTTGGTCATCACTTGCAACTGTTGGTTGTTATCTACAATTATGTATTTAGTATTGAGCATGTTGATCACCGGAAGATGACGCTGAGAAATGTGCCTCTCAATTAAATCCTGATACCTTCTCAACTTCGCGGGATGATAACCTCCCACAGATTTGTGGAAATAAGAAGTAATCGCTTCGTTGTAGGTATCGCCAGCCAAATTCAACACTCGGTAATTGGGATCCTTGTCTTGCAAAATCATGAGATCAGCACTTGTTGGCTCCAATTCATTTTGATTTCTTTTTTCCCTTTTAAATTTGTCTTCAGCAACAAAAGCTTTGTCAACTTTATAAACATCAATCAAGGTGAGCAAACACAGCGCCACCAATACATACTCTGCTTTTAGTGCTTTTTTAGTCAGCGCAAGCAATCCTAAAAATGAAAGTGAAATTAAACCAAACGAACGAAAAGCGTCCGACTGCATCATGTCCTTTCTATCCTCAACAATAGCATCAATCAGCCATTGTGGATAACCACTCTGCAATAAACGCGCATCCGATGGCGCATGAAAATCAAAAAAAGAAGCGCCAAACAAGCCCATAAACAAACAAAAACCACCCACAACGCCAAAAGCAATGTAAAGTCGTTTGAGATATTTTTCCTTATTCGTTTCGTGATTGGCAATGAAATCATGCACACCTAAAATAGCCGAAAGCACTACCAACAAGCTTGTCAGCGACAGCCACATTGACACCGATCTAAATTTATTGTACAAAGGCAAATGATCAAACAAAAACTCATTCAATCCCATTAAATTTTTTCCCCATGACAAAAAGATGGTCAGCACAGTACCAACGATCAACCACCACTTTAAGGGACCTTGTAAAAGAATAAATCCAAGCACCCCCAAGAAAATCACAATGCAACCAAAATAAATAGCACCTGAAGTGCCTGGCTGATCGCCCCAATAAGTTGGTGCCCCTTTTGCAATTTGTTCTGCTGTTTCCAAGCCTGCTTTTTCTTTCAAAACCTCATAAGTTTTCGAAGATTTACCAATGGCCTCTTGACTGCCACCTCCCATAAAATGAGGAATCAATAGCGTAAAAGTTTCGGCCTTGCCCTGACTCCAAGCAAAGGCATATTCTTTTTCCAATCCGGTAGTTTTAACGCCAGCCGTTTTTGCTGTCAGCTCTGACCCGCCGCGCATCGTTTCCTCCTGGTACTCGTAAGTTGTCCACAAATGCGAAACATTAGGCAACACCGCCATAACAGAGGCCAATACCACAAGTGAAGTACTTAGCAACCATACTTTAATTTCTTTATTTACAAAAGCAAAAACGAAGTAGCAAATAATCATCAACCCAACGACAATCCCTGTATAATAGGTTATTTGAAAGTGATTGGTATAAATTTGAACACCCAAACCGATACAAGTTAAAATGGCACCAACCCAGTACTTTTTTTGGTAGATTAAAACAATCCCTGTCAATATTAATGGAATATAACCAATCGCATAAGCTTTAGTAATATGCCCTGCTTCAATAATAATGATATTGTAGGAACTCAATCCAAACATCAAAGCCCCTAAAAAAGCCTCGAGTGGCTTCATTTTCAGCACTACCAACAAAATATAAATGAATAAAAAATAGGTAAATAATATTCCAACTGTGGTAAAGGGAAGTCCGAAACGCAAAGACCGAGCAATGTATTGAAAAATGTTATTTCCTTGATCTGCCTTGATCATATATGTTGGCATACCGCCAAAAAGAGAATTGGTCCACAAAGACTTTTCTCCTGTTTTTGCTTCAAAGTCATTCACCTCCTTTGACATTGCGCTCGACTGCGCGCTATCAGATTGCGACAATGTTTTACCATTGACCACAGGCGAAAAAAACAAAAAGAAACTGAGCAACAATCCGATGCCAATGAACAGCAAATGAATAGGCAGTATTTTTTGAAAAAAATCTTTTATCATGACAGTATATTTGGGACTAAAATAAGATTATTTCTTTGGAATAAAGCACGATACGAAGAAGCAAAGCACTGTATTACTTTACTTCTTCATAATCCACGTATTCGCCGTCCTTGGAAGGATCTTTTGAAATGGTGACTCTGCCTTTTTGTTTGTTGATTTGCTCGGCTTCCTGCTCATTGATGCCACTTTTGTGTTGATTCATTTTGTTGTCGACATAATTTTTCAACAACATTGGAAACACATAGCGAAATAAAAACTTAACGCCATAGTAAATCACAAGAATCACTAAAATCGTGCGCAGCAAACTTGAAATCGTAAGTAAAACCATCGCTATCTGCTCAAGTATAAATTCCTTTCAGAATAAACTTTGCGGAAAAAAGGATCGGTCAAATCGTCAATGAAATAAATAGCTTCACCAGTTGATTTCATTTCAGGACCAAGCTCCTTGTTTACATTTGGAAACTTATCAAAAGAGAATACCGGAATTTTAATCGCATATCCTTTTTTGTAAGGATTGAACTTAAAATCTTTCACCTTTTTATCGCCCAACATAATTTTAGCAGCGTAGTTTACATAAGGCTCGCGGTATGCTTTCGCGATAAACGGAACCGTTCGTGATGCACGTGGATTGGCTTCAATCACATATACTTTGTCGTCTTTGATAGCGAACTGAATGTTCAACAATCCAACGGTTCTCAAAGCCACTGCAATTTTTCTAGTGATTTCCTCAATCTGGGTGATGATCAAATCGCCTAAATTGTAAGGAGGCAATACCGCGTAGGAGTCGCCAGAGTGAATACCAGCTGGCTCAATGTGCTGCATAATACCGATAATATAGACGTCTTCGCCATCGCAAATCGCATCTGCTTCGGCCTCAATAGCCCCATCTAAGTAGTGATCTAGTAAAATTTTATTTCCCGGAAGGTCCTTCAACAATTCTACAACATGGTGCTCCAATTCTTGCTCGTTGATCACGATTTTCATCCCTTGTCCACCCAACACATATGAAGGACGCACCAACAAAGGAAAGCCCAGTTCTTTAGCCAAAGCACTTGCTTCTTCGGCTGTTTCAATCACACCAAATTTAGGGTAAGGAACGCCAAGTTCAGCTTCCAGCTTAGCAAAACTTCCTCTGTCTTCAGCAAGATCAAGCGCTTGGTAAGAAGTCCCAATAATTTTAATGCCGTATTTATCTAATTTCTCTGCTAACTTCAAAGCTGTTTGTCCACCCAATTGAACAATCACTCCTTCTGGTTTTTCATGCAAAATGATGTCGTAGATGTGTTCCCAGAACACCGGCTCGAAATACAACTTATCAGCAGTATCAAAGTCTGTAGAAACCGTTTCCGGATTACAGTTGATCATGATCGTTTCATATCCGCATTCTTTTCCTGCCAATACACCGTGCACGCAAGAATAATCGAATTCAATTCCCTGACCGATGCGGTTTGGACCAGCACCCAACACAATCATTTTCTTTTTGTCGGAACGAACTGACTC
>CANFBW010000012.1 GCA_947444925.1 Flavobacteriales bacterium
GCCCTCTGTTTTTGTTCTTCTTTAAGTGCTTCTTTAATGGCTGATTTTGCTTTTGCAGTCACCACATAATTGAGCCATTCTTCTTTGGGTGTTTGTTTTTTAGAAGTGATGATTTCAATTTGTGCACCGCTCTCCATTTCGAAGTTCAGCGGCACCAGTTTGTGGTTTACTTTAGCGCCGATACACTGGTCGCCTATGCGCGAGTGAATTTCGTAAGCAAAGTCGAGCGCTGTTGCCCCTTTTGGCAAGGTTTTAATGTCTCCTGCAGGGGTGAAAACGTAGATTTCATCGGCAAAGAAGTTGAGTTTGAAATCGTCGATAAACTCGAGTGCATTGCCCTCGGGAGCTTCGAGCATTTTGGTGATTTTGGCGATCCATTGGTCGAGGTGCGTTTCTTGCTCTGCAGTCATCGACTTGTATTTCCAGTGGGCAGCCAATCCTTTTTCAGCGATGGCGTCCATGCGTTGTGTTCTGATTTGTACTTCAACCCACTTTCCATCGAGTCCCATCACGGTGGTATGCAATGACTCGTAGCCGTTTCCTTTTGGTGTTGATATCCAGTCACGCAATCTGTCGGGACGCGGAGTGTAGTAGTCGGTGACGTGAGAATATACCTTCCAACAATCCGATTTTTCGTTTTCAGGAGCCGAGTTGAGAATGATGCGGATGGCAAAAATGTCGTACACTTCATCAAAAGTCACGCCTTTGTTTTTCATTTTTTGGGCGATGGAGAAAATGCTTTTGGTTCGTCCTTTGATGTCGAAACTAAAGCCTTTGTCGCTGAGTACATTGATGATGGGCAAGCTGAATTTATTGATGTAGCGCGTTCTTTTTTTCTGGCTGGCGGCCAAATTTTCTTCTACTTGGCGGTAAAGTTCGGGTTCTGTGTAGCGAAGGCCGAGGTCTTCGAGTTCGGTTTTAATGGCGTACAAACCCAATCGGTGTGCAAGTGGTGCGTAGATGTTTAAGGTTTCGTAGGCAATTTTCAACTGTTTATGGCGCGGCATGAATTCCATGGTGCGCATGTTGTGCAATCGGTCGGCAAGTTTTATGAGAATGACACGCACATCGTCAGAAAGTGTCAAAAGAATTCTTCTGAAATTTTCTGCTTGGAGCGATTGCATGCTGTCTTCAGGATCGGCGAGAGACGAAATTTTGGTGAGACCGTCAACAATTTTCATCACCTTTTCACCGAACATAGAGTTGATGTCGTCGAGGGTAATGTAGGTGTCTTCAACAGTATCGTGTAAAAGCGCACAAACAATGGATGTGGTGCCCAAACCGATTTCATCGGCTACAATTCGCGCGACTTCTATTGGGTGATAAATATAGGGTTCACCCGACTTTCGGCGCATCTCTTTGTGCGCATTGATCGCTACAGTGAGTGCTTTTCGAATGAGTTTTTTATCGTGATCGTCGCGTGTGCGCTTGCAGGCGCGCAGCAAACCGCGGTAGCGTTTTAAAATCTCTTGTTTTTCTTTTTCAATATCGATGACTACTTCCATTCCTGCTTCTATTTGTGAAGGTAAAAATAACGCATTTGCGCGATTGTTCTACTGCTAAATCAACTTAAAAGTTGCGCTGTTTTTGGGTACAAAAAAAGGGGCGAATTTTTCGCCCCTTTTTTGAAAGTTTGTGGTTTCTATTTTACGATAGAAAAACTCTTGTTAAGAGATTGTCCGTCAAGCGTAACTTTAAGCAAGTAAGTTCCTGCAGCGAAGTTTTGCGCAGAAATAGTGCTTGTGTTTTTACCTGCATTCAACATTGAGTTTTCTGAGTAGATCGCTCTTCCGGCTAAGTCATATAATGCAAGTGAAGCAGCGCCACCGTTAGTTACATCTATAGCAATGTTCACATTGTCAGAAGCAGGGTTTGGGTACAGTTTCACATCGTTGAAAGAAAGTACTTCCACCGCACCAACACCTGAAGTAACCGTAAAGTTTTGTGGTTGGGTAGTGGTGTTGAGTAGGTTGTCTTTTGCAACTACTTTCAAAGTATATTGCTTAGATGTGTAGTAGGTAGTCATTGTCCAAACTGCTGAGTATACTGAGCCTGATTGAATAGGACTGATGGTTTCTAATTTTGTAAGTCCATCCCAAATTTCAAAAGACACTGAAGATACGCTCGTTTCGTCAACCACTGTTGCAGTTAATGTAACAGTGCTGTTGAGTACGAAAGGAAAATCTTGATTGCTAGTTGGCGCTGTGATAGTTACTGTTGGCGGGCCACAAGTGATAACAGTTGCTGTGGCAGGCGTTCTTCCGCAAGAAGCATTGGCACCCGTTTCAATAACGTAGTTGTACAATTGGCCAGCGTTTTTGTAGCTGTTCACGTCGCTTGTTTCGCTTTTCAAGAATCCGCTGCCGAAATTGGTGTGGCAGTGAATGCCAAGAGAGTAAACGCCAGTTTCAGTTGTCACTGTACTCGCTGCAGGGTCGAATTTCATCGCCAGTGAACCTGCGGTAACGTTTGCTGTGATGAAATATTCGCCAGGCGTTAAAGTGATGCCAATATTGACATCTTTTAAAGTATATTCCCAAGATTGTTTAGTGCCATCAGCTGCAATGACGTTACTTGAGCTTTCAGACACAAGTGTATTGTCAATGGCTTTAAGCACCTTTATAGTGAATGTAGCGCCTGCTGGACCGTTGGCGAAAACACGAACGGACTTAATAGTAAGGTCTTTTACAACAGTCATGAAGTCAGCTCTTGCGTACACGCCAGCACCAGGTTTACCATTCCATGCATAGTTTGCCTGAACAAGCGCAGTAGAAGAAGTATATGTACTCACCCCAGCAGCTTTTTCTTCAACATACAAAGTGGTATTACTATTAAACACTTGAGAGTAGCTTGTGCCTGATCCTTTTTTGGTACCGCTCACAGCTTGGTCATACCAGTCATATGTTTTTCCATTTGTTGGATTACTTACTGTTAAGCTTAAATTGTCTCCAACACAGCCGTTAGCACCTACCGTAATAAAAGGAGAACCTGCGACAACAGCGATTTCGTCAGATCTAGAGCAGCCAGCGCCTTGGTCAATTACTACTTTGTATGTTCCGGCAGCTGAAGCTGAATACGTTAAACCTGATTGGCCGTTGATAATAGCATTGTCTTTGTACCAAGAAAAAGTTCTGCCACCTGCAGAAGCAACGCCTGGATCTAATGTTACGGCATTGGGTGCGCAAAATCCTTTGTCAGGACCCAAATTGGGTTTAGGAATGTTACAAAGAGTGTATACGTAAGCATCAATACCATTCAACAATGAATACTGGTGAGAAGGTGCTAAGTCTTGGCCTAAGTCCCAAATTAAAATACCCATGGCAGCTTTGTTTACCGCTAAGTCGACTTTCGCTTTTAAGGTAACGATGCCATTGTATGAGTAGCCAGCATTAAGGTCAGCATTGTAAATTATAGAGCTTGGTGTCCAGTCGTTGTATTTTATTTCGAGGTTTCGATTGTTAGTGCCTCTTCCGTAAAAAGGAACACCTAAAACCATTTTGTTGTAAGGAACCCCTTTGCCATTCCAGCCTTCTAAAGAAGTAGTGGCATTTGCCAAAGAAGAATGGTAAGTGCCGTCATAGTTGGTTGGGAAGTCGTAGGCCATGATGTGCCACTCGTCTACAAGATTTGCGTTTGACGAAAAGAAGCTTGCGTCAAGGTATTGTGCATGATTGATTTGACCTGTTGTTTCACCACCAACAGCCATCGCTAATTTCAAATTAGGGTTTGATGAAGCAGCGATTTTGGTTCTCAACAACTGCATAAAAGCAAGGTGTGCTGCTTTGGCGCCGGCGTCGGTTGGAAATTCCCAGTCGATAGAGATGCCATAGCAGCTAGTTGTTGGCGCAGTAGCAAAAGCAATCAAGGCAGCTGCGTAAGTGTCTCTGTAACCAGAGTTTCCGCATACAGTAGCCAATCGTGCTGCTCTCAAGCCAGGTTGATCAGCGCCCCCTACGGCCAACCAAAGATTGGTTCCTTTAAGTGATGCGGCGTCGCGCACAATGATATACTTGTTCATGTCGAAACCGAAGGTTGCATCACTAGCATTGCCTGTAATCAGCGTTCCATCAGTGTTTGAGTTGATGAAGGAAAAAATGATGTCGGTTAATTTTGAGCATTGCGCTGATACATCCGTTGTTGCTCGATAAGATGGGAAGTAGCCGATCACTCGGGTGTTGCCTGCGTAGGCACCTACGGTGGAGAGCAACAGTAGAAACGCAGCTACAAAGTAGTTGTTTTTTTTCATGGGTAGTTTTTAAGTTAATTAATAGTTTTTCCTCTCGTAGTAGCAAAAGGAATCACAAGATGGAAAAAATGAATGTAAAATCAAAATTAATTTTCACACAATTGTTTTGCTTTGACTTGAAAAATGAAAATCAATATGCAGTGGTTTTTATTTTTATATTTTACTGATTGTTAGTTGTTTACATAGTAATTGTGCAGTGTTTTGGCATTTGCTTGTCTATTGTTGAAAAAGAAATCCATGTACTTGATTGTATTTTTTTTTGTTTGCTGAATATGGTGTCGCAGTTCCTGTGATCGTTTTTTTTGTATGCAAGTAATTTGAAAAATGAAGCGAGTATGGCACGGTTTAACTGTAGCTTCGTCAAAAATTAAAAATAAGCATATGGCAACAGCACTGATTACAGGAGCGTCAAGTGGTATAGGAATGGAGTTGGCGCGCGTGCACGCAGCGACTGGAGGGGATTTGGTGTTGGTGGCTCGAAACAAGAGCAAGTTGGAGGAGCTTAAATTGGAATTCGAAACATCCTGCAGCGTGAAAGTGCTTGTGATTGAAAAAGATTTGTCATTGCCCAATGCGGCGCTGGAAGTGTATAATGAATTGAATAGTAAAAATGTTAGCATTGACTATTTGATCAACAACGCTGGTTTTGGTGACTTTGGCTTTTTTGCCGAAAGTGATTGGTTGAAGAATGAGCAAATGATTCATTTGAATATCACAACACTCACTCAGTTTACCCAACTTTTTTTGCGCGATATGCTGAAAAGAGGAAGTGGTAAAATAATGAATGTTGCTTCCGTTGCCGCTTTTTTACCCGGTCCGCTGATGGCTGTTTATTTCGCTACAAAGGCCTATGTGTTGAGTTTTTCGGAGGCTGTTGACAATGAAGTTAGATCCAAGGGGGTCAGTATTACTGTTTTGTGCCCGGGCGCCACCGAAAGTGCTTTTAAGGTCGCAGCCGCCGCTGAAAACAGCCGCCTATTTAAAGGCAGGAAATTAGCAAGTTCAAAGGAAGTTGCTATTTACGGTTACCGTGCTATGTTGCAAGGTAAAAGTGTTGCGATTCATGGCGTGATGAATTTTATTATGGCCAATTCAGTGCGCTTTACGCCGCGCAAATTAGTAACTAAATTAGTGCGAATGATGCAAAGTAAAGTGTAGGTTTCTTTAGCGTATCAGTGACACTTTTCCGACACGATTGTGCTTTTGCAATTTTCCGTTTGCATTGATGAATTTAAAGTTCACTACATAAACATACACGTCAATTTGCGCGAGATTTCCTTTTGCAGTTTTTCCATTCCAGCCCGATGACAGATCGTTCGATGAAAAAATTTGTTCGCCCCAGCGGTTGAAAATCAACATTTCGTATTGGTCAATATTAGCAGCTTTTGGCAAGAAAATGTCATTTTTATTATCGTCGTTGGGAGTAAATGAATTTGGTAAATAAAATATAAAAGGGCAATCGTCACTTAGCGCAATAGTGTCATTTGTACTGCATTTTCCTTCGCTAACTTTTACCCAGTAATTGCCTGCTTGTGTTGCAGTGAAAGTTGGTGAAGTGCTTTGGTCTTGCCACATATACGATCGGTTGATTGATCCGCCGTTCAAGGTGATTTTATCGTTTTCGCAAAGTAGAGTGTCTTCTCCTAAATTGATTTCGGGTGGGGTGAGTACAGTAATTTTCACACTTTGTGTATCGTTGTCACAAGTGCCGTTGGTTATAGACCAGTGCATTACAATAGTGCTTCCGGCACTTAAGTTTGAAATTGTGGCGTTTGGTGCTAAAACATCACTAATATTTGCATTGCCCGACACGAGTGTCCATGAGCCAGTGCCTATTAAAGGAGTGCTGGCCGTCATGGTATCAGTGCTTTTACAAGTGCTGTGGTCAACGCCTGCTAAAGCCATCGATGGTTTACGGTCAATTACAATGTTGACACTTGATGTTGTTGCAGTGCATAAGGCTTTGGATATGGTCCATACAAAAGTATTGGTGTCGGGAGACAGTTGGCTAACGGTCGATTTTGGATCAAATGGATTGCTAATTATTGCAGCACCTTTTGTCACCGACCATTTACCTGTTCCGCTCGATGCAGCGTCAGCATCAAGCACAGAGTTGTTCAAGCACAGTTGTTGATTGTTGCCTGCAACAGCTAAGGATGGACCACTGGTGCTTGTAATGTTGATTTGACTTTTTGAATCGGTACAAGTGCCATTGGAAATCGTCCATTCGAAAGTATTTGTGCCTAAGGTAAGGCCATCGACTTTCGCGTCAGCTGCTGTATCATCGCTGAAAATTCCTGAGCCTGCAACAACAGTCCATTTTCCTTTTCCAATGATTGGTGTGTTTGCAGCTAAAGTATCTTTGTTGCCACATTTATTGTGATCGGCTCCAGCTATCGCCAACGAAGGGTTGTCATCGCGCACAATTTGCACACTGTCTCTTGATACGGCGCAATCCCCTTTAGAAACAGTCCATACAAAAATATTGGTATCGATCGATAGATTGCTTACTGCTGTTTTTGGATCGAGTGAATCGGCGATAGCGGCGAGTCCTGACGTGAAAGTCCATTTGCCTGTTCCTGAAATGGGAGTTGTTGCGTTGAGCAATGTGCTGTTGGAACACAATGTTTGCGCAGTGCCAGCTACGGCAGGAGAAATAGGATTGTCTTTTGTGATGGTAACCGAAGCCGACGCAAGCGGACATGCGCCATTAATGATTGACCATACAAAGGTGTTTGCGCCAATGGAGAGTGCACTCACGTTGGCTTTTGGGGCAGTGATGTTGTCAAAAATTGCGCTGCCCGCTGCGATGGTCCAAATGCCGGTTCCTGCTGTGGGGGTGTTGCCCTGTAGCGTGAAATTGCTTCCGCAAATGGTACTGTCGTTGCCTGCTTTGGCAATGACTAATTCGTCAACTAAAACACTGTCGACCTGACCGATTTTTGAAAGTTGCGCGGTGTCGTTGACACACGCAGGGTCTGGTGCATTGATCATTACTGTACGGTAATAGTTCCATCCTTTGGTGGATGGGGTGATGTTTACATTGTTGTCATTGTGAAAATTGCTAGGTCCAACGCGTTGTATTGTTGTCCAATTAATTTTATTGGTAGATTGTTGAAAGTCGACAATAGTGTCGCTGGTCATGATAATGAATTTTGAGGTAGAAGCACTAATGCTATTGCCCATGCATATGCGATTGCTGCTGAGTTTTATGTTTCCAACTGTGTCGCAACCGCAACTCGATACAGTGACCATGTCTTGCTCGCTCACATCGGCAGTGTCGTTACCGGGATGACAAATTAGATAGGGCTGTTTGAGGTATTCATTGAGCATTACCACGCGGTAGTAAAATTTCCCCGTGCTGGTAGGGGTAACATTAACCGTAAGGGAGTCTTCTCCCGAGCGCACATTGTAAAGCTTGCTCCAGTTGATGCCGTCAGTGGAAACCTGGTATTCCATGGTAGTGTCTTTGTCGCACACTTTAAAGTTATGGTAATTCAGTTTGAAAGATTCGCCAATGCATATGCTGTGTTTGTCGGCAGTAACGGGACCGGTAGAGTCGGGGCCGAGCAAAGTGCAGGTAACCACGGTATCTTTAGGTAATTGCCAGCAAGTGCCATCGGTAAATTTCACTGTGCGCACAGGGTCACCAGGAGGATTGTACATCATATAATGTCGGTACCAAGTGTCGCAGGAATCTTTTTGAAAGATTCCGTAGCTGGTGATATTGGCATGTATTGCTGCGCCTACATAAACGCCGCAACTGTCGAAGGTGTGCATCCAATGATAGGCGAAGGCGTAGCCATTGGGTGACCAGTTGCAGGAACCGCGGTAATTATTGAAAGCTGCAATGGCGCCTTGTGGATCAGTGATGGCTTGTAGAGGAACAATTTCTCCGCCCATTGGTTTGGTGCTTCCTGTTCCTGCAGCAATGGGGTAATTGGGGTAGTTCAAACCCAGGTCGGCATAGTTGGCTGCTGAACCTGCGAAGTTGGTGCCACTCCAAATGGTAGAAGCTGACCACGGCAAGTAATCGATCCAGACGCCAGCGACTGGATTGCCGCCAAAATAGGTGTCGTGCGTGCCACCAGCATCACCTGTTCGGCACATGTGTCGCCATGCGTAGGAGGTGCAGTAGTTTCCGTTGCTGGTGTTAGCGCCATTGACTTCGCCGTCAACATCATACCAATACTGTCTTCCAGCTTCTCCTTCCGTGATATAGAGAAGGGCGCCAAGATCTCGTAAATTGTCGTCGTGAATGGTTTCTCCCCAAAGGAAAACGCCAGAGGCAAATTGCATGGCTTCAGATATGGATTCTTGTCCACCTCCATTAGCGCCAGCATGCGAAAATCCTGCGTAGGGGTCGAAATATTTGAGGTAGGGAAACCAAGGGCGCACGGCGCCATTGCTCCCTGGGTCAGTCATGTCCTTGCTATAATTATTGATGGATCGGATCATGGTTTCAACCATTCCTTTGTATTGCGTTACGAAAGTGGCGTCGTAGCGTGCAAGTATGGCTGCCGCCATAATAAAATACCCAACGTGAAAGTGGCCGTCAACCATTGTTCCTGAAGAACCGAAGCCATTGGGATAGTGTGACATATGGTTGAATAGTGGGCTGTAGGCGAAGTACCTGTTGAAGCCAGTTTCTCCTGTGGGTGCAGTAAGCCAATCAATGAGGCGACTTTTTAATTCGGCAAGCATTTTATTTTTTGCTGTGAAATCATCAATTTGTTCTGCCAGTTGAATATGTGTCACGAGATCTCCAAATTGATCTTTGGCATAACCATCTGCTGCAGTGGGCATTGGATTAATTCCTGCAGCAAAATTATCAATAAAGGTTTTGAGTTGCGCTCTGCTGCCATTGTTCGCCCAACCGAGATTGGGTAATATTCCCTGGTTGTCCATTACTGTGGTGAAGGTGTTGGTGGCGAGCATTTTCATTCTGCCTCGGGGAGAAAAATATACTAAGTTGGTGTTGGCAGTGCTGCTGGCTTCTGGACTATAGAGCCATTGGTGTCTATACAATACTTGCAGTGTTCCGTTGTTGTTTCCGCCATAAACATTGCTGGTGGTGGTGGCGAAGCTTGTGGTTAGTTTTGCTTGTGTTTCGTCGTACGAATAAGTGTGGTTGGTGGCGGTGATAAAGTTGAAGGCGTGTTGCGCAAAAAGCGTGAGCGACGCTAGTGTTTTATCAGGCATCACGGCAACAGATAGGTAGTTGTTGCCATTGGGTATGTCAATGGTGAAGTTGTTGGATACGGTTCCGCCAACAGCAGGTAATGAGGCGAAAGGGGTGCCGTTAATTAAGCAACCTTTTGGCAAAAATATCGCCATGGTTTGATCGGTTAATGGGTCGCCTTGTGGACTTGAAGTATACATTAAAGCATCAACGGTACCATCGGAATATTTGGCATTAATTCTCGCTGGTCCTCCAGGGTAGCTAACGGTGAAATCAGTGTTGCCTTGTCTTTGCAAAAACAAGTAGGGGCAACCCTTTGATGCTGTGGCGGTCAAAACATCACCATTCCATGCTTGTCTAAATACTGCATGCCAATCACCATATCCATCTACAGATGTTTCAGTAGCAGCTTGTCCGGTGAATCCAATGCGCATACCGGGGTTCCATGGGCCATTAAGAATGTCATTGGCGCCACTGGTTTGATTGGCGTTGCTTCTATATAAAAGGTCGTAGCCATAGCTTTTTGCTGTAATGAGCAAGGGATCAGCAGTCATCATTTTTGAATGCTTGTCACCTCTGTAGGTTATTTCGCCGTCGGTTCCATCACCTCTATTTACATTCCAAAGGGCGGAAGTCCACCACTGATGTGATTGAAAAGGTCCAACATAATTTGGGCCTTTGGTAATAAAGCTAGCTCCAGCAATGCCGCCACCAATTTCGTCAAAAGTATTTCCGCCTTGGTAGTCGTCAGGTGGAAGAGTTAAGTTGTAGGAGCCCAAACCACTTTGAAACACTTCTTGAGCGACAATTGTATTAAAAATAGCCAGTATTAGTAAAAGTGTACTTGTTAATTTGGTTCTCATCTAAGTCATTAATGTGGCACATTTGTTAAGCGCCGATTATCTAAACTTACCGTTGAGAGTAAAACAACTAAAAAAAACAGAAAGTTACTATTTAAGTTGAAGCTTCGGAAACATGATTTTGCATTTAGCACACAATTTTCAGCTAACCTCATTACTTTAAATGCTTATGAATATTGATGTGTATTTAATCGTGTATATAATTAATTGCTGTTAGGTCGCAATAAATAGTACGCTGAAGTCAAATAAAAAAAATAGATACTGTGCAAAAATTAAGTTTATGTGCTTCGAACGCATTGTGTACGTGACGTAATTTATTGTTAGCGCATCTCTTTAATGTAATCGGGAAATGTTTTTTCTAGGTATGCTTTCTTTTCAAAGTAACTCAAAAGTGCTGCTAAATGTTTTTCGGTCAGATATTGTTTGATGGGTGCCAAGACCAATGCGTCTTCGTTAATGATGACCACGCTTGGGAATCCAATTTGATTTTGAAGCAGTCCATAAGCAATTTGGTGAATGCCTTTTCCGGGTGTAGGATTAATGAAGATATTGTTTTGAAAGCGAATAGTGTCACCCGTTAAAACGTCTATTTCTACGCAGTAGTAGTTGTTTAAAGCGTTGATGACTTCGGCTGATTCAAAAGAAGATCCACTCATAACGCGATCGCTGACAAAGGCATTGTTTTTCAAATGAACAAAAATCTTTTTTGGATTTTTCTTTTGAAAGACTACCGCTTCGTCTAGGGATATCCAATGAATTTTTGTGGAGTCGTTTCTTTTGCCTTCAAAAGCTTTTTTGAAATCGTTGTTGAAATCATTGATGTTGCTATTTAGGTGGAGTTGTTCAGCGTGGTAGATCAAAAAAGGAAGGGTTTGATTTACATCTAAATAACCCGGAACTACTAGTGATGGCTGACTTTCGTTGTTGAGGTAAATGGTGGTGGGGTAGGATAGTTTTTCACCCATTAATACTGTGGCGAGTTCATGTGTAGATCGCGTTGCGTTTGGATTTCTATTGCGGTAAGTTTTACCTTGAAATAAAATACTGTCTCTACTTTCCGCATTGAATTTAATGGCGTAAAAATTTCTTGAAATGTAGCCGATAATATTTGGGTCGGCATAGGTAGTGGCATCGAGTCTTTTGCACCAACCGCACCAATCTGTGTATACGTCAATAATGACAGGGCGCTTTTCTTTTTTTTGCAAGACTTCCATTTGTTCAAAACTCAGCCAGTTGATCTTGTTTTGTGCAACGCTGTATTTTATTGTTGTTAAGCAGAACAACAGAAGCAGAAGGGGTGTTGTTTTTTTCACTTTGAATGTATTGGTATTTAAATGTAAGAAAAAGTTCTAAAATATTGAAGGTTTGATTGCTGCAGGTGATTTACCGTAATTTAAATCTACGATTTAGGCTTACCTAAATAAATTATTTAAAATCCTTTGTTTTGTATTTAATTAATTATAAATTTGGATTAATCATAACTGTAATTTATTTGTTTTAAAGTTGTAAAAATACAGTTTACAAATATTTAATTTTAAAAACAGGTGTTTAAATATTTTTGTTTTAATAATTAAAATTTAGTGAAGGCAATTGCAAGTTTTGAGACGTTGAATTTGATTTATATAGAAATATGAAAAAAGTTAAAATTGTAGTTATTGGAAATGGAATGGTGGGCTATAAGTTTTGCGAAAAGCTGATGAGCAAAGCGAGTGCCGATCAATTTGAAGTGGTGGTATTTGGCGAAGAGGTCCGACCAGCCTACGATAGAGTTCATCTTAGTGAATTCTTCGCTGGAAAAACTGCCGATGATCTTTCGATGGCAGGAGTAGACTGGTACTTAAATCAAGGTATCAAGTTGCATTTGGGTGATCCAGTGCAACAAATTGACCGCAGCAATAAAACAATACATTCTTACAAAGGTATTACTGAGTCATATGATTATATTGTTTTGGCGACAGGTTCGGCGGCTTTTGTACCAGCCATACCTGGTGTTGAAAAAAATGGTGTTTTCGTATACCGTACGATTGAAGATTTAGAAATGATTCGCGCGTATGCGCCTCGTGCAAAAAAAGGAGCTGTTATTGGAGGTGGATTATTGGGATTGGAAGCCGCGAAAGCGATGCTTGACTTGGGTATAACAGACACCCATGTGATTGAGTTTGCACCTCGTTTGATGCCGCGACAAATTGATGAGGTTGGCTCAAAATTGTTGCAAGGTAAATTAGAGGCTTTAGGTCTTACTATTTTAACCAATACCAATACATTGGAAATCGCAGGTGAAGAGGCTATCACTAAAATGAAATTTGCCAATGACACCAGTATTGATGTGGATATGTTGGTGATTTCAGCGGGTATTAAGCCTCGAGATGAAATTGCTAAGCTGTGCGGACTTGAAGTGGGACAACGCGGTGGAATTCAAGTGAATGAACAATTAGAAACAACTGATCCCTTTATTTTTGCCATTGGAGAATGTGCTTTGTATAAAGGAATGATCTATGGTTTAATTGCTCCAGGTTATGAAATGGCAGAGGTTGTTGCTGCAAATTTATGTGGAGGCAAAAAAGAGTTTACTGGCTTTGACATGAGTACAAAGTTGAAGTTAATAGGCATTGATGTTGCAAGTTTTGGTGATCCATTTTCTCCGGCTTCTGAAGCGCGCGTTATTGTTTATGAAGACACAAACAAAGGAATCTACAAGCGCGTCAATATTTCTAAAGATGGCAAAGAATTACTGGGTGGGATATTGATTGGTGATGCAGAACAATACAACATGTTGCTGCAAACGTGCAAAAATAAAATTGTGCTAGCAGCGAATCCTGAAGACTTGATTTTGGGATCACGCGGTGGCGAAAGTGAGGGAGGAGCTGGTGTTACAGGTTTGCCTGATGATGCCATGATTTGTAGTTGCGAAAGCGTATCGAAAGGAGATATCTGCAATGCAGTGATTGATGGCGCTGAAACAGTGGATAAAATAAAATCTTGTACCAAAGCTGGAACGGGTTGTGGCGGTTGCGTGCCAATGGTGAAAGACCTAATGGTGCACACCATGAAGGCACAAGGGAAGTATGTGCGCAATGTGGTGTGTGAGCATTTTGCTTACAGCCGACAAGAAATTTACGACTTAACGAAAATTGACAAACTGCAAACCTACAATGAGGTTTTAAACAAGCATGGAAAAGGAGATGGTTGCGAAATTTGCAAGCCAGTGGTTTCTTCTATTCTGGCGAGTTTGTGGAATGGAATGATTCTTCAAAAAGGAAACGATGTTGCGCAAGATTCTAACGATAGATTTTTAGCGAACATTCAAAAAGGAGGTACCTATTCTGTAGTGCCTCGAATACCAGGTGGTGAAATTACGCCTGATAAATTAATTGTTTTGGGGCAAGTTGCAAAGCAGTATAATTTATATACAAAGATCACTGGCGGACAACGAATTGATTTGTTTGGTGCGCACGTAAGTGATTTACCTGCGATATGGAAATTATTGGTTGATGCTGGTTTTGAAACCGGACAAGCATACGGGAAATCGTTGCGTACTGTAAAAAGTTGCGTGGGTTCAACCTGGTGTCGCTTTGGATTGCACGACAGTGTTAGTTTTGCTATTGAAATAGAAGAAAGATATAGAGGTTTGAGATCTCCGCACAAATTGAAATCAGGTGTTTCAGGTTGTATTCGCGAATGTGCTGAAGCGCAATCAAAGGACTTTGGAATTATTGCTACCGAAAAAGGTTGGAACCTTTATGTGTGTGGCAACGGTGGATCAAAACCGCAACATGCACATTTAATTGCCACAGATATCGACAGTGCGACACTCATTAAATATTTGGATCGCTTCCTTGTTTTTTACATCAAAACAGCCGATCCTTTAACGCGAACGGCTACGTGGTTGAATAAAATGGAAGGCGGGATTGAGTACTTGAAAAACGTGGTGGTGAACGATAGTTTAGGTATCGCTGCTGAGTTGGAAAAAGAAATGCAAGCCTTGGTTGATGCCTATAAATGCGAGTGGAAGGAAGTGGTAGAGAGTCCTGAACTGCAAAAGAGATTCAATCATTTCGTCAACGCCCCGCAAGAAAATGATCCGAGTATTCAATTCGTTGAAATGCGCGATCAGAAAAAAGTGGCCGATTGGAAATAGCATCGCTTAAAAAAAAGAGTTTCTAACAAAAAGAATAAATATGTCTGAATTAAAATCTACAAAAGTGAATTGGTTTTATGCTTGTGAAACCATTGATGTTCCAGAGGATGGCGGTGTTTGCGTAAAGCATGGAACAGATCAAATTGCGCTTTTTAATTTCACACGTCGCGGTGAGTGGTATGCCACTTCAAATATGTGTCCGCACCGCCAGCAAATGGCGATCAGCAGGGGAATGATAGGCAGTGTTGAAGACGAGCCAAAAGTAGCTTGTCCCTTTCATAAAAAAACATTTTCATTGAAGTCGGGTGCTTGCTTGAGTGGCGACGATTATCAGCTGAAAACATATCCGGTTAAAATAGAAGATGGAAAAGTGTACATAGATGTAAAGTAATTATGAGCGAATCTTTTAAAACAACGTGCTGTTATTGTGGAGTAGGATGTGGAATTGTAGTTCATAAAGATCGACAAGGAAAAATTTCCGTTGAAGGCGATAAAGACCATCCTGTCAACAAGGGCATGCTTTGTTCAAAAGGAATGAATTTGCATTATACTGTTGCAGATACGAGCGATAGATTGTTGCATCCCGAAATGCGTTACAGTAAAAATGCGCCGCGTCAAAGGGTTTCGTGGGATCAAGCATTGGAACGCACCGCGGCTGTTTTTAAAACCATTATCGATAAATATGGTCCTGATTCAGTTGCATTTTATGCTTCAGGACAATGCCTCACAGAAGAATATTACGTCATTAATAAATTAATTAAAGGATATATAGGCAGCAACAATCTGGATACCAATTCAAGGTTGTGCATGAGCAGTGCCGTTGTAGGGTATAAATTGGCTTTGGGTGAAGACAGCGTGCCCTTGAGCTACGATGATTTAGAAATTGCCGATTGTATTTTTGTGGCAGGAGCCAATCCTGCTTGGTGTCATCCCATTATTTGGAGAAGAGTGGAGTTGGCGCGAGAGAAAAATCCGAACTTAAAAATTATAGTCAGTGATCCGCGCAAAACACAAACTTGTGCATATGCTGATGTTCATTTGCAGGTGAATCCGGGAACAGACATTACTTTACACCACGCCATTGGAAGATGTTTGATTGAAGATGGAAAAATCGATACTAATTTTATTTTAGATCACGCTGAAGGATTCGACAAGTACAGCGCCACCGTTATGGAACGCACGCTGGCTGAAGCTGCAGAGATTTGTGGTGTATCGGTAGAAAATATTCGTTTGGCTGCATCTTACATTGGAAATGCCAAAGGATTTATCACCATGTGGACGATGGGCTTGAACCAAAGTGTGATTGGTGTAAATAAAAATTTAAGTTTAATCAACCTCAATTTAATTACAGGGCACATTGGAAAACCAGGTTCTGGTCCGTTTTCATTAACAGGTCAGCCCAATGCGATGGGTGGACGTGAAGTTGGTGGAATGGCGAATTTATTGTCGGCACACCGCAACTTAGCGGATCCTGCGCACCGTGCTGAAGTAGCTGCTTTTTGGGGTGTTCCAAGCGTTCCTGAAAAACCAGGATACACCGCCACTGAAATGTTTCAGGCCTTGAACGACGGTAAATTGAAAGCAGTGTGGATCGTATGCACCAATCCGCTCATCAGTTTACCCGATGTCCGCGTTGCGGAAGAAGGATTGAAAAAAGCCAAGTTTGTTGTCGTGCAAGATGTCTCCAATAAATTGGAAACTTTAAAATATGCCGACGTTGTTTTTCCGGCTGCAGCATGGACGGAGAAGGAAGGTACTATGACCAATGCAGAACGCCGTATTGGTCATTTAGCTAAAATGATAGATGCGCCAGGTGAAGCTTTGCCCGATTCAGAAATCATTTGTCGTTTCGCAAAAAAAATGAAATTTGCTGGGTTCGATTTTAAAAATGCTGCTGAAATTTACGACGAACATTGCGCTTCTACGGCTGGAACCAATATTGATATTTCAGGATTGAGCTACGACATATTAAAGGAAAAAAGATCAGTGCAATGGCCTTATCCAAAAGGATCAACCGGGTTTGGAACCGCGCGTTTGTTTACCGATCAACAGTTTTTTACGCCATCAAAAAAAGCAATCATTCACAGTTTTTCCGATGAAAATCAGTCGGAAGCTTTGAGTGCCGATTTCCCGTTAGTGCTCACCAATGGTCGTATTCGCGATCAATGGCACACAATGAGCAAAACTGGAAAAGTAAATAAGTTGAAACAACATATTTCGGAATCGTATGTTGAAATTCATCCTGAAGACGCAGCGGCGAGAGGTGTTGAAGAAAATACACTGGTAGATGTTGTTACAGTCAGAGGAAAAGTTAGGGTTAAAGCTAAGCTTTCGCTCGACATCAAAAGAGGCGTCGTGTTTATGCCAATGCATTGGGGGAAAGTGTTGACTAGCGATTTGAATCGCGTGAACAATCTCACCAATAATTTAGTGGATTCTCGATCAAAAGAACCCGATTTTAAATTCTCGGCTTCTCAAGTGTCGGTGTATAAAAAACACAAACAAAAAGTTATTGTAATTGGCGCTGGTGCCGGATCATACGGCTTTGTGAAATCGTATAGAGAATTAAATAAAGAAGATGAAATAGTAATTTTCAGCAAAGAAAATTTCCCTTTTTACAACCGGGTGATGTTGCCCGATTACATCAGTGGTGCTCAAAAATGGGAACAGTTGGTGAAGATGAACGATGACGAAGAGAAATCACACAACATTACTTTACACCGTGGTGTTGGTGTTGACACCATTGATCGTCAAATGAAAACCGTTACCGATAGTAAAGGTGATGTTCATCATTATGATGTTTTGCTGATGGCTACAGGCAGTAGAGCTGCGCTCTTAAGAGATATTCCGCCGATGAAAGGAATTTTTTCGATGCGCAGTAAAGTAGATGCCGATGATTTTAAAAATCATGTTGATCCTGCCAAAGGAACTGTGGTGATATTGGGTGGTGGTTTATTGGGAATTGAGTTGGCAGCATCTCTGCGAGAAGTAGGAGTTGAGGTGACGATAGTACAACGTATTTCGCGCTTGATGGATAGACAGTTGGATGCAATGGGCAGTCAATTGTTGTTTGAAGAGTTGCGCGACAAAGGCGTTGATTTTTATTTTAACGATGAAATTAGTAGATTCTTAGGTAGTGAAACGATAGAGGGTATTGATTTGAAGAGCGGTTTAACTGTTCGCTGTCAAGCCATCGTCATCGCCATTGGTACTGTTCCAAATGTAGAAATTGCGAGAGCGGCAGGTATTGACGTTAAGCGAGGGGTAGTGGTAGATGAGTATTTGAAAACTTCGGATCCTAATATTTTTGCCATCGGTGAAATCGCCGAATTTAAAGGTTTCTTGTATGGCATTACAGCCGCTGCTGAGCAACAGGCCGAAATTGTTGCACGCTATTTAAGTGGAGATATTTCAAAATATTACAGCGGTTCATTGCTGATGAATATTTTAAAAATGCACGGCACAGATCTTTGTTCATTAGGTGATGTGGAGTGCCCCGATGATCCGGCATACGAAGAAGTGGTGTTTTTAGACAAGGCGAAACGCTATTATAAAAAATGCATCATTCACAACGACCGATTAATTGGAGCAATATTGATAGGTGATAAATCTGAGTTTTTAGAATTCCGTGAGTTGATTCAAAATAAAATGGAGTTGTCGGAAAAACGATTGAGCTTGCTGCGCTCAGGAAATAAGGTTGAACCTGTCGTTGGAAAATTGGTGTGCAGCTGTGGAAGTGTGGGTGAAGGAAATATTGAAAATAAAGTAAAAGAAGGTTGTCATGATTTTAAAAAGCTTTGTCAATTGGCAGGAGCGGGCATGGGTTGTGGTAGCTGTAAGCCTGAAGTGCAGGCTATTTTTGATAGGGCAATGACAGAAATAACAGTGGAAGAAACGGTATAATAAAATGGTAAAAAAAGGATTCATAAAAGTAAATTTTCTAGGAGGAATTATTTCTCCGGGTTCTTTGAAAAAGATTTTGCTTGCCGCTCAAAAAGGCAGAATTTCTCACGTTAGTTTTGGCTTGCGTCAGCAACTGATCATGGAAACTGGGGTAGATAATTATTTTGATTTGAGAAATACTTTGCAAGATTTAAATCTTCCATTTGAAGAAAATGAAGTGCGCTTTCCCAATATTGTCAGCTCGTACCCAGCCGTCGAAGCATTTATAAATAAAACGTGGTTGAGTGAAGGTGTTTACAAAGATATTTTTGATTTGCTAGACTACATTCCAAAATTGAAAATTAACATCTCTGATAGTAATCAAAGTTTTACACCCTTGTACACCGGTAACATCAATTGGGTGGCTTCCAGTAGTATGCATTTTTGGCATGTTTTTGTGCGCTTTCCCAAAACAAATGTTATTTACGAATGGCCAGAAACGGTGTACACGAATGATGTTGTGGCAGTGTCAAAAAAATTAGAAGAAATTATATTTGACAAAGCATCGTTGTTTGTGAAGAACGATGAAGCGAGTGGTGAATTGCTTTTTAAAATGTTGATGGAAACCGGGCATTACAATACCAAACCATCGGAGACAATGGTGCAGCCCTTGGAGTTTCGATTGCCGTATTACGAAGGATTCAATCGCTACAACAACAATTTCTTTTGGTTGGGAATATACCGTCGCGATGAATTGTTCGATATTGATTTCTTGTTGGAGATATGTGATTTGTGTTTGCATACAAAAGTTGGTCAGTTGTGTTCAACACCTTGGAAATCGCTGATGATTAAAGGTATTGAAGACAAGGATAGAGCGCTGTGGGATGTGATTTTAGCAAAGTATTTGATCAACGTTCGACATGCTGCAAATGAATTGAATTTTCAAGTGGAGGATTTTAGTGCCAATGCATTAAAGCTGAAACAATACATTGTGAAGCATTTTAGCAAAGATGACATTAGAACTTTTGCTATCTGCTTTGGAATTAAAATACAAACCAAGAGTGAGATTTTTTCAAGTATTTTGATTAAAAGAAAAGCCTTACTCAAACTTGGACAGCGCGAGTTTTTCTTCGTGTACGATATATTGTGCGCGCAAGATTTTAATCCGAATGAAAGAACAGGTTATGTGTTTCGGAAAAATATTTTAAAAATGTTTTTGCCTAGAGAATTGAAAAAAGCAGCGCAAGAGTTTTATCAATTTAAAGCCAAAAATTCCGATGAAATAGTTTTTGCACCAAAAAAAGAAAAGGAAGTGGAGGAAACAATTGTTGTATTAGTGCATCAATGTCCTAATTGCTTATCAGTATATGATGCAAGTGTTGGGGATGCTGAGAGCGACGTAGAAATAGGTGTTTCGTTTGCTTTGTTGCCAGTTAATTATTGCTGTGCTTTATGTGGAACAGAAAAAAACTACTTTAAGGAAATATCAAAATCGAGTCTTGGAGTGCACATAAGTTAATTATGAATTGTAAATTACACTTCTATAAACCATTTGAATGCTGATAGACAACCATCATAGAGTTCACAATTATTTGCGAGTATCACTCACGAACAACTGTAACTTGAGATGCTTCTACTGCATGCCCAACGAAGAGCTGCCTTATACTCCCCCCGCTAGTTTGATGCAGGTGGATGAAATTGAGGTTATCGCCAAAACATTTGTTGATTTGGGAGTTACTAAAATTAGGCTGACTGGAGGCGAACCTCTGGTGCGCAAAGATGCGGCCGAAATTATAGAGCGTTTGTCAAAATATCCTGTGGAATTAACGATTACGACCAATGCTGTGCGTTTGCACGATTTTTTCGATTTGTTCATTAAGACAGGAATACGATCGCTAAATATTAGTTTAGATACCTTGCAGTCTCAAAGATTTAAGGACATCACAAAAAGAGATAATTTTCAATTGGTGTATGATAATTTGCTGCGTGCGGTAGAATTGGGATTCTCTGTAAAAGTAAATGTAGTGACCATGAAAGGCGTCAATGACGACGAGATTTTGCAATTTGTGGAGCTTACCAAAAACCTGCGTTTGCATATCCGATTTATAGAATTCATGCCCTTTAGCGGCAATCAATGGAAGAATGAAAATGTAATAGGTTGGCAGGAAATATTGAAAATTGTTGGTGATGCTTACGACATGGTTCCGCTTGTTCGCAACGCGCACGACACTGCAAAAAAATACAAAGTTATTGGGCACGAAGGTACATTTGCCGTGATCAGTACGATGACTTCTCCATTCTGCGGCGACTGCAATCGCATGCGTTTGACGGCCGATGGTAAAATGAAAAACTGTTTGTTTTCAAAAGGTGAAAACGATTTGCTTGCTGCTTTGCGTCGTGGTGATGATATTCAACCGTTGATTCTACAAAACATTAAAAGTAAAGCGGCTGAGCGTGGTGGTCAAATCACAAAAGATTTTAAAACAGCAGATGCTTTCACAATGGAAAATCGAAGCATGATAAATATAGGAGGATAGATGATTGATGTAAAAACAGCCCGAGATTTAATTCAGCAGCATACACAAGCTTTACCAGCTGTTCGTATGGCATTGCATGAAAGTTTAGGCTTTGTTTTGGCTGAAGATGTTGTGGCGCCAATTCATACACCCCCTTTTGATCAATCGGCGATGGATGGTTATGCTTTTTGCTTTGCCGATTGGCAAGAGGGAAAAGCATTGCGTGTTGCTGGAATCGTTGCTGCTGGTGACAGCGGAGAAAGTGCCTTGGTGCATGGCACTGCATGCCGAATCTTCACAGGTGCTCCTGTTCCTTGTGGCGCCGATACTGTGGTGATGCAAGAAAAAGTAACCTTAAGCGAAAATGGTTTACTGATTTTAGATCAAGCAATTCAAAAGGCGGCCAATGTTCGTCCTTTGGGTTCTGAAACAAATAAAGGTGATGTTGCGATGCTTAGCCATACGCAATTGACACCTGCTGCAATTGGCTATTTGGCTAATTTAGGAATAACAGAACTTCTTGTTTTTGCACATCCACGCATCAGTATTATTATTACTGGTAAAGAGCTGAGTCAGCCGGGAGATTTTTTGTTGCCAGGAAAAGTATATGAAAGTAATTCTTTTAGTCTTAGTGCGGCATTGCAGCAGCAACAACTTGATCGACCAACTATTTTATTTGTAGACGACGACAAAGACGCTACAAAATTGATCATTGAGAAAGCACTTATGGAATGCGATTTATTGCTGTTAACTGGAGGGATTTCTGTTGGTGATTACGACTATGTTGGCGAATCTTTGTTGGCGTGTGGTGTAGAACAAGTCTTTCATAAAATAAAACAAAAGCCTGGAAAACCTTTGTATTTTGGTAAAAAAGGAAATCTCCCTGTTTTTGCCTTGCCTGGAAATCCCGCTGCTGTGCTTACTTGCTTTTATGAATATGTATTGCCTTGCATCAAATTGTTGCAAGGAAATACGAATGCTCCTTTGACTTTGTATTTGCCATTGTTAAAGGCCTACCACAAGAAAAAAGGACTCACTCATTTCTTAAAAGGAAGGGTGGAAGGTCGGGGCGTTTTGCCTCTGTCTGCGCAAGAGTCCTATAAATTGAATTCGTTTTCATTGGCCAACAGCATCATTGAACTGGATGAAGAAAAGGAAAATTTTATGGAAGGCGAATTGGTTAAAGTTAGTATGATATGGAATTAAATATTTTGTTTTTTGTGTTGCTGTTGCTTGTCGCGTTTTTGTACTCCTCGGTGGGGCATGGCGGTGCCAGTGGCTATTTAGCATTAATGGCATTGTTTAGTTTTAGTCCCGACGTGATGAAGCCTACAGCGCTGCTGCTAAATGTTTTTGTGTCGGCCATTGCTTTTTTTCAATTTTACAGAGCCAAGCATTTCAATTGGAAAATGTTTGCTCCATTAGCGATCACCTCTATTCCTGCTGCTTTTATAGGTGGTTTGATGGTGATAGAGGGCAGCGTGTACAAGCAGATTTTAGGAGTGCTGCTTCTTTTGCCAGTGCTTCGTTTTGTTTTTTTTAGCAAGATCAACGTTGAATATAAAAAACCGTTTTCGGTAAAAGGATTGTTGCTTTTAGGAGGGAGTATTGGTTTGCTTTCAGGCATGATAGGAATTGGTGGAGGGATTATTTTGTCGCCAATATTGTTGCTGTTGCATTGGTCTGATCAAAAACAAACTGCGGCCATTAGTGCCTTGTTTATTTTTGTGAATTCGTTCGCAGGTTTAAGTGGCCAAATTGCAAAAGGAATTTCATTCAGCGCTGAAATGTATGCTTTTGTTGGTGTGGCGGTGATTGGTGGAGTGATGGGGGCTTATTTAGGCGCCATGCGTTTTGATCAAAAAATATTGATGCGTATTTTAGCGAGCGTGTTATTGATTGCATCTGTAAAATTGCTATTGGTATGAGTTCTTCAATTAATATAATTGCCTTCGGTAGAATTGCTGAAATCATAGGAACTTCATCTCGTAGTTTTCCACATGTAGCAACAACAAATGAGTTAAAGGAATTTTTAAATGTGAAATTTCCTGAATTGAAAAAAGTGAAATACGCTATTGCGCTAAATAAGAAATTAATTACTACAGATGCTGCTATTGAAGTATCTGCAAACATTGCTTTATTGCCACCGTTTTCGGGAGGATAGCTATTATGGAAAAAAAGAAAGTTAAAAATATTTTTGTTGAAGGACCTATCTCCGCCGCATTCATTGGGGAGTCGATAGCCAAGCACAGCAGCAATACGAATATTGGTGCGCACAGTATTTTTTTAGGTCAAGTGCGTAGTGATGTACTGGGTGAAAATGTGGTTCAATCTATTGAATACACCACTTATGCAGATATGGCATTGGAGAAGATGGCGGAAATTCGCGAAGAGATTTTTGCCAAACATGCGCTTACTTGTATGCACATTCACCATAGTTTGGGAATTATTTCTGCAGGAGAAATTTGCCTGTTTGTATTTACTTCTTCAAAACGAAGAAGAGCTGCAGTGGACGCCTGCACGGAAGTAGTCGAAAGAATAAAAAATGAACTGCCTGTTTGGGGAAAAGAAATTTTTGCCGACAAAACCCACCAATGGAAAGAAAATACATTATGAATGACATTACCTTTAAAATAAGTAGTTTAAGAAAAGCCACTGCTACTGCCATTGTTAGGGTTTCAAAACCCGAAACCATTGAAGCGGTGAAAAACAAGATGGTTCCGAAGGGTGATGTTTTTGAATTTTCACGAGCTGCCGGTTTGCTGGGGATTAAAAAAACCAGTGATTTAATTCCCGACTGTCATCCGCTTCCCATTGAGTTTGCAAAAATTCAACACAGTGTGGATGGTCTGAATATTGTCATTACAGTGGAAGTGCACACTATTTACAAAACGGGAGTAGAAGTGGAGGCGATGCACGGAGCATCAATAGTAGCGCTTACGATATATGATATGCTGAAGCCTATTGATAAAGGAGTTGAAATTCAAAACATTAAATTACTGCATAAAAAAGGAGGGAAATCGGATTTTGCCGATCGACCAATGAAGACTTTGAAAACAGCAGTGATTGTTTGTTCCGACAGTATTTCGGCGGGGAGCAAGCAGGATTTCGCAGGAAAAGCAGTGATTGAGCGCTTGCAAAAAAACAATATCCATGGTGTTGCCTACGAAATCATTCCTGATGAAGAAATTGAAATTCAAAGTAAAGTGAAACAGCTGTGCGCGGCTAATTTTGATTTAATTTTATTTTGTGGTGGAACAGGTCTGTCGCCGCGCGATGTTACACCTGAAGCCATTAAGCCATTGATAGAACGCGATATTCCGGGGATTATGGAAGCAGCAAGATCTTATGGTCAGGATAGAACACCGTATGCGATGCTCTCTCGAGGGGTAGCTGGTTTTATTGGTGCTTCGTTGATTATCACGTTGCCAGGTTCCACCAAAGGTGCTGCAGAAACGATGGATGCATTGTTTCCTGCAGTGTTGCATATTTTTAAAGTTGCTGAAGGTGCAAGACATGATCAATAAAACAAATATATTGGGTTTGGTGCTGTGTGGCGGGCAAAGCACGCGCATGGGAAAAGACAAAGGTATGCTCAAAAAAGGAGACCGCACTTGGGCTGAAATTGCTCGCGAAAAATTATTGGCCTTGAAGATACCTGCCGTTGTGTCGGTGAACGATGATCAAGTGGATGAATACGAAAAGGTGTTTTCTATTTCTGATTTGGTGATTGACGAAGAGTTTGAAGTAGGTGGACCTTTGCTTGGTTTACTGAGTGCGCACCATCGCTTTCCCGACAAAGATATTTTTGTATTGGCATGTGATATCGTAGAAATGAAAACCGAAGTGATGGAGCATTTAGTAGATCGATATGCAGCGCCAGCGACAGTTTTTAAAAATGAATATTTTGCTGAACCACTTTGCGGAATATATTCGCACGAGGCCTTGGCTATTGTTTTGGAAGCACTCCAAAATTACGAATTGAGAAGCCACAGCATGATGAATATTTTGAAGTTGATTTCGGCAAATACTATAGAAATCGATAAAAGTTGGTACCAACTTTTCAATAATTTCAATACGCCCATAGAAGTAAAAGGAATAATATAGTAAAGGAATGAAAAAAGAAGCCGCAGGAAATTGTTCGACTTGTAGAAATCAGTCGTGTTTAATCAAGAAAAATTACGGCGCCCACAACTATGATGTGGTGCAAGAAAATCACATTGTTATCGAATGCAAAAAAGGACAATCCTTTATCATTGAAGGTGCTCCTGTTCACGGAATGTATTTTGTTTATTCTGGAAAGGCCAAAGTCACGAAATCTGGCTACCACGGCAAAGAACAAATTCTGCGCTTGGCTGCAGAGGGAGATATCATTGGTTTGCGCGGTTACAATCACCGCAAGGTATATCCAATTGCAGCAACTGCTTGGGAAGCAACTACCTTGTGCTACTTTCCAAATAAATTTTTCACGCAAGAGTTGCAAACGCACCATACTTTGGCTTATGAGTTGATGCTTTTTTACGCTGAGGAATTGGATAAAACAGAAGAACGCGTGAAGAAATTTGCGCAAATGACTGTTCGTGAAAAGGTAGTGGACGCATTGCTCAATATTTACGATCGTTTTGGACAAGATGAAGTAGGTTTGAAATTATTGCTTTCGCGCAGTGATCTTGCCAACCTTGCCGGTACCAACAGCGAACAGGTGATTAGGGTATTGATGACTTTGAAAAATGAAAAAAATATCAACTGTGAAGGCAAAAATATTTTTCTCGATAAAATTGACGTCTTGCGTAAAGAAGTGAGAGAGTATAATTATTAAATGATTATCCGCAATTGTACCAGACTTGTGACAGAAGTGGCGCTAGATCCTTCAAAGACCGAAACTTCGTTTCTCCTCTTAATCTCAAATCTCAGGAAGACAATCATTCTCGAAAAACCTATGTGGAAAATCGTTTGCATTTGTCCTCCTGAGGTACTCCGAAGGATCTATCGCCCTAAACATAAATCTACTGGTACGATTCCGGATAATCATATTATTAATATTCTTCCTGTATTGATGTAATTGTGCTGATTGGTGTAAACAAAAAAACCTGTCGTTTTCGACAGGTTTTTTTGTTTGTCACAACTTTTTTTATTCAATTTTCACGATGCGTATATTGCTTTTTTGATCGAGGTATTGTGCTTCAACGAAATACATTCCCTGCGCTAAATTTTTTCCAAATACAATATTTTCATTGCTATTGAAATCATTGCCCTCAAAAACAAGAGCACCTTTGTAGTCGTAGATCTTGATCGCTACTTTTTCGTTTTGCGCATGCTCGAATCGCAAAATTGTTTCGTTGTAAAAAGGATTTGGAAAAGCGCTGGCCGGTGTGTTGCTATTTACTTCAATGATGCGGTCGTGATACAGCGCCGAACAATTATTGCCGATGCCTATCCAGTCTATGGTCACTGAGCCTGCAAAGGAGCTGTTGTACACCGCGTTTTTTCCAGTGATTGGATAGGTGTGGTAGCCGGGATTTAAATTAAATAGTAGTTTGCTAACATTACTGCTGTCCACTGATCCAGATGGATTGCCATTTGTGTTTTTAAAATGCTTGCTGAAATCTATGGTGAATGTTTGGTAGCTGGTTGTGAGTTCTAAATCAAGTGCTGTGTAATTGTCAGCAGCCATGTTGGCGCCATCTTGCATGGTCATACGCAATAATACATTAGACGAAGCTTTGGCTGTTATTTTTGCAATCGCGGCATACGACGAACATGAAAAATCAATTGGCATGGCAGTGCTTCCGTCGTTTAGGCTATAGCTAAAGCTGTCCCATTCTTGATGGCCGTTAGCAGATACTTTCCATGAATGATTGCTTTCTGTATGCGTAAATGCACTTGGCGTGGGAGACATCCATTTAACGCTGTTGTCGCTGAATTCGTCGCTAAACAAACACGAGGTAGGTTGAGGTCCAACGGTAACGTAGTTGATTTTTGTTTTGCTGCTGTTTGGACTGCTTCCGCCGATGGTAAGTGAAATGGTTTTACTGCCACTAGCACTGTATTGCACTTGCACAGGTCCAGCGCTTGTTGAGCTTGCTGGATTTGCACCTGCACCAAAATTCCATAGGTAGGTTTCGCCGCCCAATTTACCGGCGGTTAAATCGGTGAAGGTGATGGACGAGTTTAAACAAGTATTGATTTTGTTGGCTGAGAAATCAACTGTCAATGGGCAATTTCCACTCAGTGAAATTGCCAATGTTTTGGTGCTGCCTGAACACAATGCGCCATTGATTTCTGTAACAGTGATATCGCCACTATTAATAACAAAGTCGACTGTAATGGCTTTGCTTCCTTGCCCAGAAACAATGGTGGCACCCGCTGGAACCGTCCATGTAAAAGTAGATCCTGTTGAGCCTGTTACTGAATATGCTGCGCCTTTTAAGTTAAGGCATGTACTTGCTGGTCCACTGATGGCTGAAGTGGCAGGCGTGCTACCTTGTGCTTTAAGATTATCAAAATAATATTGATGGTTGGTATAACTGTTTGGATTAAATAGCATTTGCATTTTGTCAACATCGCTGCCGTTTAAAGTCGGGTCAGGTGTTGCCAACCAACTAAAAGTAAGTGTTGTCCAGGTATTGCTTGCTCCAGTTTTTGCAGTGTATTGACTGTGTATGCCGTTGGGATAGCCCTGTGGTGATTTTGCACTGTTGAGAAATTCAATGGTGATTGATGTTCCTGACGGCGCGCTACTGCGCACATCCATTGTGAATTTGCGCACGCCGGTTTTAAAATCGTCAGGATTTCCTACTTTAAATGAGGTGAAGGAAAGTACGTCGTATTGCACACCTGCATTGCGCGAATAGGATGCACAGGTAGCAGAGGAATTGCTTCCGCCTGCACCTGGATTATTGCTATTGTTGCTGTATGAACCATCTGAATTGTTGCTGCCCAGATTACTGTTGTTTTCAAAATCACTGATGATTAGCGAGCAGGTATTGGTGATTGCTTTTACTGGGAATGAAACGTTTACTGGACTGCATGCATTGGCATTGCCATTGCCATCGGCATCAATGATCACCGATACATTTGCTGACAATGGAGCGTTGTATGCTACGCTGATTGTTTTGCTTCCTTGTCCGCTTAAAATACTTGCGCCTATTGGTACCGACCAAGAATAAGTAGCGCTAGGTCCGGCATCGCTTGCGCTGTAGCTTTGTGTTTCGCCAACAAAAGAAATTTTTGGTCCTGTTACAGAAAGTGGGGAGCCGTTGCTGTACACGCGAACATAATCCACATACATTGAAACAGGGTAGTCGGCATTTACAGGCACAGCATTTCCGGTGTATGATCCACCGACAGCGAGGTTTAAAATCAAGAAGAAATCTTTTGCATCAAAAGGCCAGTCACTGGATTTCGCACCGGTGGAGCCTATGGTGGTAGGTGTGTGGGTTGCTGTGACAACACCATCTACAGAGAAAATAATTTTTGCGGGTGACCAATCTACGGCATATACATGATAGTCGAGTGACCAGTCGGTGCCTGTATTGTAACTGTTGTAGTTGTATTGGTGATTGCCACAAGGGGTACAGTAATAATGCACCGTTTGCGTTGCGTTTTTTGGTGTTTTGTTTTGGGTTTCCATAACATCGATTTCACCGCCGTAAGGCCAAGTGCCACTTGTAGGTAGCATCCAGAAGGCTGGCCAAATGGCAGAGGTGGATGGTACTTTGATGCGTGCTTCATAGCGCCCATATTTCCAAGATTGTTTGCCAACGGTTTCGATTTTACCCGATGTGAAGTCGCTGCCTGAATTGTTGTAATTCACTTGTCGACGTGCAGTGAGTACTAAATTGCCGCCAGTGACATTTACATTGTTGGTGCTGTTGGTATAATATTGTCTTTCTCCGTTTCCAAATCCGCATCCCGATGAACCGTTGCAACCATTGCCTATTACATAGGACCAGTTGTTGGTGTTGAGTACTGATCCGTCAAATTCATCTGACCATACAAGGTTGTTGCATTGTGAAAATGATTGATGAGAAAGGAGTGTTAGCAAAGTAAAAGAAAATGTTTTGCACCATTTTTTTGTACTTTCTAAGTTGATTTTGTTGAGTACTTGTTCTTTCATAGCAGGGGTATTGGTTTGGGGTTTTATTTTGGGTTTGTGAATTTAAATTGCGTTTTGATCTCAATAGTGTGAACGTATAAAATTCTTGTTTTCAATGTGTTGGCGTAATTGGAAAAAATCGTACACGCGCTTGCGTAGCACTTTAATTATTTGCACAATAGAATTTGTATCTGATATTTTCATATCAATTTGCTTTAGTGCCATCAAACATGGCGGTTAATAAAAGTATTTGTGAATTGTGTTTTTGCGGGAAATCAATGTATGTGTAAAGCGAAGTTTTGCTGACTTTACATTTTGATGTTCCTGAGTCGAGGACTTAAGGTGGGAATTATTTTTGAATAGGCAAAATAAAAACGCACTGAAAGCAGTGCGTTTTATTTTTTTGATGTATGCTTTTATTTGATAGATTTTTTTTTGCAAACAGCTGCTGTAGAAATGCAGTTATTTCGTTTCTTCTTTTTTAGTGGTTTCTGTACTGAATTTGTAAACGACGCTAAATGCTAAGCCACTTGTTGAGAAACCAGAGCTGATACCTGCTAAAGTTTTACCTGAAAGAGCTCCCACAGATGCACTGATGCTTGGTATTGCCTCAAGGTTAATGTACATTTTAGGTGAAAGGTCATATTGCAAACCCAGCACATAGCCGAGTCCGAGCATAAAGGTTGCATTGCTGTTTAAAGAGTAGGCCATCAATGAAAAAGCAGGTTCGAAACCGTGGATGAATTGCAGATTGGGAGCAATATTTTTTCTTTTTTCTGTACCAATGGCAAATTGAGCGTTGAACTGACCCTGTGTAGAGCCTCCTAATGTTGATAATCCAATATTCGCAGCGCCCAAGCGGTATCTTCTGAATTTATTTTCGGCTTTTTGTGTTTTGTACACGAAGTCAAATGAACTAAGGTCAGAGAAGCGCACACCTACTTCTCTGTTTTGAACTTGTGCATTGCTGTTTGTTGCCATAAATAAAGAAAGTGCTAAGCTCCATTTTGTCATTGCACGAAGTCTTGTAAAAAATGTTTTTGATTTCATTTGTTCGTTTCAATTTAAGTTTAGGTTTATTGATGCTTTGTGCACCAAATTTTTTCAACTGCTGTTTGTAGCAAAGAGCTTGTTATTATGGTTTGTAGCTAATAAATAGACTAAATTATTTAAGGATAATATCTGCCATTTGGCAGTTAAATTCACTTCAAATGCAGTCTTTTATTTTGTGAATTAACATTCTGTATACTGCATCCTGTCATTGAATTCGCGTGCCTCTCCTCATAACTTTGTTTCATCAAATCGATCGAAAGTAAAGTACCTATTATAAACTAAAACCGAAGAAGATGAAAAAAAGATTACTGATTTTAGCCACGGCTTGGTTGAGCATTGTTTCAACTGCGACAGTGCAAGCGCAATTGACAGCTGGTGCACAAATTCGAACAAGAGGTGAATACCGCAACGGACAAGGGACGTTGTTGAGTAAAAATGCAAACATTTATCCCGATTATTTTATTTCGCAACGAACACGAATGTTTGCTGGATACACAGGATATCGTTTTAAAACTTACGCTTCGATTCAAGATGTGAGGGTTTGGGGACAAGATTCATCAACCATAAACAGAACCACATCGGGATTGCTGAATGGCATTTTAGTAAATGAGGCTTGGGGTGAGATCATGTTAAATGACACTGCGCCGAAAAGTAAAATTGAAAATTTGTCACTAAAAATTGGTCGACAAGAAATTGCTTACGATGACCAAAAAATTCTAGGATCGTTGGATTGGTTGCAGCAAGCGCGTAGGCATGATGCAGCGGTGCTGAAATTCTCAAACAAAGGATGGACCGCTGATTTGGGGGCGGCCTACAATCAAAATGCAGAAAGCGGCAAGGATATTTCCTACAATGGAAGTCCCTCTTCATACGCTGCCGGCACAAATGCCATTGGCACCATGTACAAATCAATGCAGTATTTGTATTTAGGTAAAAAGTTTTTCTTTGGTGATGCCTCTTTACTTTGTTTTAAAGATGACTTTAGTAAATATACCAAACCTAGTGCGGCGTCTCCAATAAAAAATTACGGTAATGCCGTATGGAGCAGAATCACCACAGGTGCATATATCAACGCTACTATTAAAAGAAGATTGTTGGTGACAGCTTCGTATTATCACCAAATGGGACAAGACAAAGATGGTGTGACAATGGATGCAAACTTGGTATCGATCACCACTTCCATGCAACTTGGAAGAAAATTGTTTGTTGGACCAGGAGTGGATTATTTATCTGGAAACGACGGCACAAAAGCACTTACGGCAAGTTCTACCAATCAACGTTTTGACCCCTTGTATGGCACGCCTCACAAATTTTGGGGAACGATGGATTATTTCTACGTAGCTAGCGGTTCAGGCAAACAAGGTTTGGTAGATATGTTTTTTAAAATCAAATACAATCTTAAAGACAATCTGACTTTGTTGCTCGATGTGCATGGATTTGAAGTGGCCAATACTTTGTCGAATGGTAAAGGAGGAGCACAAAATCCTTACTTGGGAACCGAAGTTGATTTCACACTAAAATACAATATGACAAAAATCATCAATATAGAAGCAGGTTACTCGTACATGGCGGCAACAAATTCAATGGCGTCAGCGCAAGTTAAAAATGTTGCAAACCCTAATTTGAGTGCGTCTTGGGCCTATGTTATGGTGTCAATCAAACCTAATTTTTTAGCGAAATAATAGATCAGCTCATCAACAATTAATCTTATGAAAATGAAAAAAATAGTAAATAAAATAAAAGCAAAAATCACCACCAAGGCGTGGGCGTTAATGCTGCTAACAACAAGTGCTTTATCTGTAGAAGCATCCGAACCTGTTAAGTTGGGATTTATTCCGCTCACCGACTGTTCGCCAATTGTGATGGCAAAAGAATTGGGCCTGTTTAAAAAATATGGTGTTGAAGTGATTGTTACGAAAGAAGCTTCGTGGGCCAATGTGCGTGATAAAATATTAACTGGTGAATTGGATGGCGCACACTGTTTGTTCTCTATGCCTTTCTCAGTGTACACAGGTGTTGGAGGTAAAGCCGGATCTGAAATGAAAATTGCAATGATGCTCAATGTAAACGGTCAGGCAATTACTTTGTCAAATGACTTTTGCGGCAAAGTAGGATTTCGTCAAATGAACAAAGTAGCACCGGTGGTAGCTGCTAAATTGAAAGCTGAAAGAGAAGTGACTTTTGCGATGACTTTTCCTGGTGGAACGCATGATTTGTGGTTGCGCAACTGGATGGCGATTGCAGGTGTGAGCCAAAAAACATCAAAAATTATCACCATTCCACCACCGCAAATGGTAGCGAATATGAAAGTTGGAAACATGGATGGATATTGCGTTGGTGAACCATGGGGAGGTGTAGCGGTGAAGCAAGGAATTGGATTTACACAAATTGCTTCTCAAGACATTTGGAAAGATCATCCTGAAAAAGCACTCGTGGTAAACAAAGACTTTAGCGTGCAACGCAGAGAAGATTTGAAGAAAGTAATGATGGCTATTTTAGAGGCATGTATTTGGTTAGACAATCCTGCCAATCGTAAAAAAGCAGCGGCCATCATAGGTAAAGCGCCTTATGTTAACGCTCCTGCCGATGTTATTGAATCTCGTTTGATGGGTAATTATGATTTGGGATGCAGTCAAGGGATTCAGGTTTATGCAAAAGATTACATGTTGTTTCACAAAGGCGGCATGGTGAATTTTCCTCGTAAATCATATGGCATTTGGGCGATGGCACAATACGTAAGATTCGGAATGCTAGATGAAATTCCGAATTACAAAGCGATAGCAGATAAATTGATTTTACAGGACTTGTACAAAGAGGTTGCTGCAGCAATGAAGGTGAAAGTACCAGACGACGATATGAAGCCTTTCGCACTCACTTTGGATAAAACGGTTTTTGATCCACTGAATCCAGCTGCGTATTTGAAAGTAGCTACTAAATAGAAAAAAAATAATGCTTACATAAAAGGAGGGTGGTGCAAAAGGATGGAGGTGGCGCCACCACTTTTTACAAAAGAAAAATAGTCAACACATTAAATTTAGATGAAATGTCAGAAACTGAAACATTAACAATGACGGAAAGCGAAAACGTAGAAAGTGCAATTCCATTAAAAGAAGAAACACAAAAAGAGAATAAGATGAAATATTATTTATCTATAGTTATTGATAAAAGTAAATCGCTCTTCTTTGCCTGTATTGGTTTGTTGCTCTTTGGCGGGTTTTGGAGTTTTATGAGTAGCTATACTGAAAATGAATTGCCTGGACCAGTTGCCACATTAACAGTGATGCAAGAAATGTTGAGTGATCCGTTTTACGATTATGGACCTAACGACAAAGGCATTGGGTTGTTGTTGGTGGCCTCTGTAGGTACCGTTCTTTCAGGGTTTTTAATCGGATCGGTAGTGGCGATCCCCTTGGGTATACTGATGGGTGCAAGCAAAACATTCAAACAGATTTTATATCCCTTGGTACAATTGCTAAAACCAGTTTCTCCTTTGGCATGGTTTCCAATTGGACTCGTAGTTTTTAAAGATACGGGCATGGCGACAATTTTTATCGTTTTTATTACTTCGCTATGGTCAACAGTAATCAATACTTCTTTTGGTATTGGTTCTATTCCGCAAGATCACAAAAACGTAGCGAAGGCTTTTGGTTTTTCAAAATGGCGCTATCTCACTAAAATATTAATTCCGTTTAGTTTACCGCACATCATCACAGGTTTGCGCTTGAGTATTGGCGTAGCGTGGCTGGTGATTGTGGCAGGTGAAATGCTTTCAGGTGCATCTGGTATAGGTTTCTTTGTTTGGGACAGTTGGAATGCGTTGAGTTTAGAAAAGGTGATTTCTGCCATTCTGATTATCGGTATAGTGGGTTTGCTTTTTGACAAGCTCTTTACATTTATCGAAAACAAAGTTTCTTACAAAGCCTAAAAAAACATTTAAAAAATTATTATGAGCTATTTAGAAATTAAGGATTTGGAAATTTCTTTTCCAACACCAGAAGGAAAATACGTTGCGGTGCGCGACATCAATCTGTCGATTGAAAAGGGAGAAATTATTTCTATCATCGGACACTCTGGGTGCGGTAAATCAACCATTATGAATGCCATTGGAGGAATGACTATTCCAACAGGTGGTTCTGTAGAATTGGCTGGTAAAAAAATTAAAGGTCCCGGTCCAGACAGAGGTATCGTATTTCAGAATTATTCTCTTTTACCGTGGTTGACGGTTTATCAAAATATCTTTCAAGCTGTTGATGCGGTAATGGATTGTTCTAAAAAAGAAAAGCAAGAAATTGTGACGAACAATTTGAGCATGGTGAGCTTGTTGCAGCACAAAGACAAGTTGCCAGGACAGTTGTCTGGTGGTATGAAGCAACGCGTTGCCATCGCAAGAGCTTTTGCGATTAATCCGGGAGTGCTTTTACTTGATGAGCCCTTTGGTGCTTTGGATGCACTCACTAAAGGTACAATGCAATTGGAATTACTTAAGCTTTGGAATTTAAGCGGTCGTGATAAAACAATTGTGATGATCACACACGATATTGAAGAAGCTATATTTTTATCGGATAGGATTGTGGTGTTGAACAACGGACCAGCGTCTACCATCAGAGAGATTGAGAATGTTCATTTACCGCGCCCGCGCAACAAAATTGAAATTGTGAAAATGCCTGAATACCTTGAAATAAGAGACCGATTGTTGCATTTGCTTACCGATAAGTTTTCGGTTGAAGACATGGGTGTGGTTTATAAAAAATAGAGAGATGAAGCAATTTGTAATCATTGGTGCTGCTTGTATGACTTTGGCATCGGCAATTCAATTGAAAGCAGAATTTTCTGCGCCCAGCGCTATTGAAACTGGAACAGAAATGAGAAAGGGAAAGCGATTGGCAAAGTCAAAGTTGCGATCTCTTCTTTTTTTAAGTACTTCAAAAGGCACTAAATAAATTACTATGGGAGATTGTTTTTCATGTCAAAATAGCAATTGCTTTATGAAGAAGAATTATGATGCGCATTCCTATGGCGAAGTGGTTAAGAATAGATTTTTATTGGATTGTAAAAAAGGACAGTCTTTTATAATTGAAGGCAGTCCAGTGCAAGGGATTTACTTTGTTTATTCGGGTCGGGCAAAAGTTACCCGCACTGGATCTAATGGAAAGGAGCAGGTGATTCGATTGGCAACTGATGGAGATATTATTGGTCACCGTGGTTTTAATCGTGGAACCGTTTATCCTATCGCGGCAACTGCGCTTGAAAACACTAAGCTTTGTTATTTTCATAACAAATATTTCACTGAAGAATTGCAAACGCATAGTACGTTAACTTATGACATGATGTTGTTTTATGCCGATGAGCTGGATAAGAGTGAAGCGCGTTCAAAAAAATATGCGCAAATGAGTGTGCGTGAAAAGGTAATAGATACGCTCTTGGATATTTACGATCGTTTTGGACAAGACAGTAAAGGCTTGACTTTTGTGTTGTCACGCACTGAATTGGCAAATGTTGCAGGTACAAAAAGCGAACAAACCATTCGTGTGCTCACTGCTCTTAAAAATGAAGGATTAATTCAATGTGAAAGCAAATATATTTTCATGCTTAATACAGTGGCATTGCGTGCTGAAATTGAAAAGTTTAATTTATGATTATCCGGAATCGTACCAGTAGATTCATGTATAGGGCGATAGATCCTTCAAAGACCGAAACTTCGTTTCTCCTCTTAATATCAAATCTCAGGAGGACAAATGCGAACAATTTTCTACATAGGTTTTTCGAGAATGATTGTCTTCCTGAGGTACTCCGAAGGATCTATCGCCACTTCTGTCACAAGACTGGTATAATTACGGATAATCATTTTAATTTTTAAAATTACAGTGCACCTTTCCCGTATGGTGCATTTTGAAGGTCAAAGTTTAGCGGATACCGCTGCCAAGCGGCGAAGTATACCCTATGCGTTCCGCAACTTTGGCCTTTTTCTATAAATGTTCATGGTATTAAATTAAAAATGCGCACAGCCTCGCTGTGCGCATTTCTATTTATTTATAAGCGACGATTTTACTTTACATCGATTATTTTTGAATTGTGATTTGTTTTACTACATCACTGCTTCCGCTTTTTATATGCAAGAAGTAGAGACCATTGTCAATATCACTAACATTTAATTCAAGAATGTTAGATACATTGTTTTTTTGTTCATGTAAAACTACTCTGTTGAATATGTCTGTTATTTCAACAGTTACCATTCCTTCTAAAGGCAAACTAAATTGTAAATTCAATTGACCTTGAGTTGGATTTGGATATACGATAATGTTTTGCGATGCAACTGTTGCAATGCTAGAGGATGCTTCAGCATATTGAACGGTAATACTTCCGCTATTAGTAGTGGTAGTTGCAGCTACAGGTGCATTTGTTCCGCAGTTCCCTACGATGAACGAATGAGGTGCATTGCTTGAGTTACGCTCAATACCAGTATTTCCAACACGATAAGTAAAGTAGAAAGTCACTGTTGATCCAGTTCCTATCGCAATTGATTTAGTGAAGTTGCTTCCTGATGGATCCATGTACATTCCAATAATTCCGCCATTGTCTATTTTATAGTAAATCAACGCCATTGTGCATCCAGCAATTGGAGCTCCCGGAATAAATTTGAAAGTACTCACTCCGCTTTGTGATGATACTTCATAAGTATAATCTCCGTTAGCTGCCGCACCCGTGCATCCTGTAGGATTATTGATTATACCTTCGCAGTTACCCATGATAAATGAATGGGGTGAAGCGCTGGAGTTTCTTTCTATACCTGTGTTTCCAACTCGGTATGTGAAGTAAAAAGTAACGGTTGATCCTACAGGAGCAGATATAGTTTTAATGAAATTACTTCCTGATGCGTCCATGTACGTGCCGAAGATTGCACCGTTGTTGATTTTATAGTAAATCAATGCCATGCTGCATCCGGCGATTGGCGCACTTGGAATAAATTTGATCACAGTTGATCCATTTAATTTGCCCACTTCATAAGTGTAATCTCCGTTTGCTGCACTACCAGTACATACACCACCCGCAGGCGGAACATTACCTGATAATACGTAGTTGCCCATAGATCCGTAGTCAGAATATCCAGTTGTAGATACCGTTGGTCTTCCTGCGCCATCAACATAAACGTAGTAATCCCCTGCAGGTATACTCGGAAAATCTATTACTGCCGAAAGAACCGCATCTGGATTTACGGTTTGAATTGGAATACCGTTGACATCTGTTAATGTTAATGCGATATCTAAATCGGGTTGCGAAGATGCTGGACTTGCTTGCAGATGTAGCGGACCTCCTATGGTATGAAAGCGGAAAACATCTCTGTCAGCTGCAGTTGTTACTACGCCATTTACAAGAACGATACCATCGTTGTTTGGGTCAATATTTGCTGCAGAACCATCAAGATTATTGCTGTAGTCATCAGTGCGGAAAGTGAATCCATTAGTGGTGCCAATGACGTTGATGTCATTTTCTAAGTTATTGGCTGAAGGGTATTCGCCTTTGCTGAATTGAACCATATTTACATAGTAACCCACACCCATAATCGGTGCCCAGTTGCCATTGCCTTGGTAGTATGATTCAGGAGGACTGATTCTGCCGTCGTGGCCCAAACCTAAAGTGTGTCCTGCTTCATGAGAACCAGCCTCGCCAGCTCCTTTTAAGCCACCATTGAAAACCCAACAAGGTGTTTCATTGCCCCATGTGAAACTGCCAATATATGCTACACCACCTGATCCCGGTGCTGCAGTATTTGTTGGTGTGAAAATCACGCGCATACGACGGTTGATTGGGGCAGCATTGTAAACACTTTCATTGGTAGTGACATTCAGGTTGAAAGGGCGATAATCTTCGCTCATCATTTCCCAAATTTGTTGTACCAATAAATCGCTAAATCCAGATGGCGCTGCATTTATTGTGACTCCGCCATTCCAGTAAATACTTGTCACCACTTGTCCGTCAAAGTCAAGCAATAATGTAGCGGGCGCTGATGGCCAACTTTGCAGGTTGGATACATCTATTGAAGCAAGGGTGTTGTTGCCTTTTACTACACTCGGTTTTTCATGGTGCTCATTTAATTCAATACACAACAATTTATTAATGTCAGTAGCATCGATGTGTGCATTGCCATTTGCATCAGTTGTTAGTGAATAAGCCTGTTTTTGGTCTTTCAAAATAAAGGCTCCGCTTAAGTTTTTAGCATTGCCTTGCAAATAGAAAGAGGAATTGGGTGTGTTGGCAATAGAGCCACTGATGGAGGCGGCACCGTTATTCAATTTACTGACATTGATGTTCAGTTCAAAGCTTTGATTTGCCGAAATTTGAATTTGCTGTGAATTCGAGGTTTTTCCCGAACTCGTTAGTTTGCCTAAAATAGAGGCGCTTGATTCAGTAGAATACGACTGTGCGTAGCCAGCTGAAATTTGCAGTATTAAAGTGCATAGCACTAAAAAACTACGTTTGATTTGTTTCATTTTTGTAAAAATTTATAGGTTAATAAATGAATTGAGAATGCTATCTATTTGTTTCCGCGATCACCGATACAATGCCCGTTTTTGTATTGATGAATTAAAAAGAAGTTTAAATAAATAGCACTCTTTTTTTAGTTGCTTCAATATTAAATTCTTTAGCTTGATGCACTAGTGATCTTGTCATGCTTTTCTTTTGATCTGCGTCACTCAGACAATATTCATCTCCGTAGTTTTGGGATAAGTCTCAAAGAAATTCTACTGAAGATTTATTTGTGCTTGAAAGGCGTCTTTTTGGGAAATACTTAGCGCACGAAAGGGGGATATTAAGAGGTGGCTATTTGTCGGGACGTGTTGCCCATGGTTTTGTTGTAAATAATAAATGCGCACAGTGTTCACTGTGCGCATTTAGATTAAAGAAAAGTGAAAATCGCTTATTTTTGAATAACGATTTGTTTCACGATATCGCTGCTTCCATTGCTAATGTGAAGGAAGTAGAGTCCATTGTCGAGTGTAGTTGTATTGATTTCAACTGTACTAGAAATGTATTTTTGTTCGTTATGCAATACAACTCTATTGAAAATATCAGACATTTCAATAGTGATTTTCCCTTCAGTAGGATTGCTAAATTGTACGTTCAACTGATTTTGTGTTGGATTAGGATAAACTGCAATGTTTTGCGCTGCAATATTTTCAACATTGGTAGCTTCTCCTGCTTGTGCATTGGCTCCGCAATTTCCAACAACAAATGAATGTGGCGCTGCACTTGAGTTTCTCTCGGCGCCAGTTGTTCCAACGCGATAAGTGAAGTAGAAGGTAAGTGTAGAGCCGGTGGCAACACTAATTGATTTGGTGAAATTTGCTCCTGATGGATCCATGTAGGTGCCGATAATTCCGCCATTGTCAATTTTGTAATAAATCAATGCCATGTTGCATCCCGCGATTGGCGCTCCAGGGATAAATTTGATGCTACTCACTCCGCTTTGTGAATTGGCTTCATAGGTGTAGTCACCATTGGCTGCAGAACCAGTGCATCCTGGTGGATTGTTGATTACGCCGTCACAATTTCCAACAGTAAATGAATGTGGGGTAAGGCTTGAATTTCTTTCAATTCCAGTGTTTCCTGCTCGGTACGTGAAGTAGAAAGTAACTATAGATCCCGCAGGAGCAGAGAAGGTTTTGATGAAATTGCTTCCTGATGCTTCCATGTAAGCTCCTATGATGGCTCCATTGTCAATTTTGTAATAGATCAATGCTGCTGTACATCCAGCGATTGGTGTTCCAGGAATAAATTTTATTTCTGTTGAACCATTTGATTTTCCTGCTTCGTAAGTATAGTCGCCGTTCGCTGCAGAGCCAGTGCAAACACCAGAACTAATTGGGTCTATATATATTACTACAGGGGCTGATACTGTGAATAATTGAGGTGCTCCATTGTCGTAAGCAATTGCGCTTAAACGGTGTGAGCCAACTGTGTTAGAAGAAAAATTGATGCTGTATGGAGCAGCAGTCAGTGTTGCCAATAAAGTGCTGTTGTCAAAAATTTCAACTTTTACAACACTGCCGTCAACATCGTTTGCAGTAACGTTAATTGGTATGTTGGCATTAGCGGCAAAATGTTGTGCTGCTATAGGATTCGTAATCACCACAGTTGGGGCTTGGTTAGTAGCGGAATAAGGAGGCACAGTGCCTTCTATTATGAAACTTCCAATTGATGCGTAATCTGAATAACCATATGTGTTTACACTTGGTTTTCCAACGCCATCAATATAAACATAGTACGTTCCAGCAGGTAAATTTGGAAAAATTAAAGTTGCTGAAAGAATGTCGTCAGGACTAATGGTTTGCAATATTGTGCCATTGGCTGTTGTAAGTGTGAGTGCAATGTCCAAATTGGGTTGCGCAGAAGCTGTATGTGCATATAAATTTAATGAGCCTCCACTGGTTTGAAAAGAAAATACATCTTGATCAGATTGTTTTTCAATTACACCGTTGATCAACACCGATCCATTGTGGTCCGGATCAATAGCAGTTGCACTGCTTGGGAAATTGGAGTAGTCGTCGCTGCGGAAAGTAAATCCGTTTCCATTGCTAATGATGGCAATATCGTCTTCTTGATTATTGGCAGCTGGGTATTCGCCTTTGCTGAATTGAACCATATTGACGTAGTAACCCACACCCATAATAGGTGCCCAGTTGCCATTTCCACCGTAGTATTGTTCAGCAGGACTATTTCTGCCATCGTGGCGCAAACCAACTGTGTGACCAAGTTCATGAGAGCCGGCTTCTCCAGCACCTTTCAATCCGCCATTGAAAACCCAGCAAGGCGTTTCGTTACCCCAAGAGAAACTACCAATATATGCTACGCCTCCTGATCCAGGTGCAGCGGTATTTGTTGGCGTAAATATGATGCGCATGCGTTGATTAGCAGGCGCGGCGTTGTAAACACTTTCACTGGTTGTGATGTTTAGGTTGAAAGGACGATAATCTTCGCTCATCATTTCCCAAATCTGTTGAATAAGCACATCGCTAAATCCCGATGGAGCAGCATTGATTGTGCTGCCATTGTTCCAGTAAATGCTATTTACCACTTGACCGTCGAAGTCTAGCAATACTGTAGCTGATGCTGATGGCCAGCTTTGTAAGTTTGAAATATCAGTACCTGCAAGTGTATTGTTTCCTCTAACTATGCTGTTTTTTTCATGATGTTCCTGCAATTCTGTACATAACAATTTATTGATGTCACTTGCTGCAATATGCGCATTTCCATAAGCATCTGTTGTCAATGTATAAGCTTGTTTTTGGTCTCTCAAAATGAAGGCGCCATTTAAATTTTTAGCGTTGCCTTGCAAATAAAATGAAGAGTTGGACTTGTTTGCAATTGCACCGCTGATGTTGGCGCTTCCATTGTTTAATTTGCTGATATTGATGTTGAGTTCAAAGCTTTGGTTCGCCGAGATTTGAATGTGTTGTGATGTTGAGGTTTTTCCTGAGCTAATTAGTTGGCCTAATATGGACGCACTCGATCCAATCGAGTAGTCTTGTGCTTGAGCGCAAACTGAATACACTATCCCTAGGGAGAGCGTAATTCCGCGCAGTAAATTTTGGAAACGATTTGTTTTCATGCAATAGGTTTAGGTTTGTGATTAGATAATTGAAAGCGATATTTTCTTTCATTTTTGTGCAATGATAAGTACTGCATCTTTAGTTGGCAAGAAAAAACAAATAAATATTTTTATTTAAGTACCTGTTAATCAGTTATTTAAGTGTAATTTATTTGCGCTTTATAAGCAATTTGCACTTTAGCTAAAGAGTTGATACGTAACACTTTTGACATGTGCCTCTATGTTTTCTTTTACACGTAAGAAACAATTATTGCATTATGAATGGAAACATTAGTAGGAAATGGATGTGTTTGTGTAAGATGCGAAGAAGGGGGGGGGTGTGTAGAAAGTTAAGTTTTCTGTCTTTTTATTGAGTGTCGTTCTATTGATTTTTTCTACGCTAAAAATTGATCAGCATAATCTTATTGGTGCAAAATCATAAATGCCAGCCATCATTGGATCTGGCAATAGGTTAGCTGTTAACTTGTCCTTGTACGGAGTTAACAAGGGGTAGCGCGTTTGATGTTGTGTAGATATTTTTTAGCACGCGCGGCTTCGTCAGTTAATTTTAGAGGACTGTTTTCATTTTGTTGCTTATGTAGCAATACATGTGCATAACCATCAAATTAAATAATATTTTTGGGAATTTGGCGGGTCGTTGAAATTCAAATAATTGGGTATGCTCCTTTGGCAACGACAAGGAGCTTAATTTAAGTAGCATAACTTCTTTCATTAATTGCCATGGTATCGGTTCGATTTTTTTAATTTGCTCTCGATCAATAGATCGTTAGCTTTTGTTGCTGCAATGCCTCTGCTATCAATGCTTAAATGTATTGATTGATGATGTTTTCGAAGAGCTCTTGTTTTCCGCTTTTTAATAAAGGTTCTGGACTATTGGCGGCAATGTTTCTTAAGTCCTCAAAATTCAACTCTCCTTTTTCAAATCGGGCGCCATCGCCTCTGTCAAATGAAGCATATCTGTCGCTTCGCATTTTTTTGTAATCAGAATCTTCCAATATGTTGTTGGCGACCAGCAATGCTCGGGCAAATATGTCCATACCTCCAATGTGAGCAATGAATAGGTCGTTTAAGTCTGTTGAATTTCGTTGTGTTTTCGCATTAAAATTGATTCCGCCACCTTGAATCCCTCCATTTTCTAACAGTATCAGCATGGCTTCCGTGACCTCGCCGATATTGTTAGGGAATTGATTCGTGTCCCATCCATTTTGATAGTCGCCTCTGTTTGCATTTATGCTGCCTAATAAACAATGATCAGCCGCTATTTGTAATTCATGAGAGAAGGTATGTGAAGCCAACGTAGCATGGTTTGCCTCAATATTTAGTTTGAAGTCATTTAGTAAATTGAATTCTCTCAAAAACCCAATCACTGTTGCGCTATCAAAGTCATATTGGTGTTTAGATGGCGCCATTGGTTTTGGTTCAATAAGAAAAGACCCTTCAAAACCAATGCTTCTTCCATAGTCTCTAGCCATTTGTAAAAAACGAGCCATGTGTTCAAGTTCTCGCTTGGTATTTGTGTTCAAAAGCGACATGTATCCTTCTCTGCCGCCCCAAAAAACATAGTTTTTCCCACCCAAAGCGACTGTGGCGTCAAGCGCTGCTTTTACTTGCGCAGCGGCAAAAGACAGCACTGAAAAATCGGGATTTGTTGAAGCGCCATTCATATAGCGCGGATTTGAAAAGCAGTTGGCGGTTCCCCACAACAATTTAATTCCAGAAGCGGCCTGTTTTTGTTTAGCGTACTCCACCATTGTTGCTAAATTTTTTTCTGACTCAGAAACTGATTTTCCTTCTGGTGCTAAGTCAAAGTCGTGCCAGCAATAATACGGAACACCCAGTTTTGTCATAAATTCAAATGCAGCATCCATTTTGTTTTTTGCCATTTGAATTGGATTTCCTTTTTGCGTCCAGGGAAATTGTTTGGTGGCACAACCAAAAGAATCTCCACCTGCTTCACATAATGTTTGCCAGTAAGCTACTGAAAAACGCAAATGTTCTCTCATTGTTTTTCCAGCAACTACTCTGTTTGCATAGTAGTATTTAAAAGCCAATGGATTTCTTGAATCTTTGCCTTCGTAATGAATTTGATTGACTCCAGGGAAATATTCGTTGTCGCCAAGAATTACTCTAGAGGATCTTGTTTTAGTTTTAGTAAGTGGCATAAAGAAACAATTATAGACTTAGAGAATTAGGTTTAGGCTTAAAGTTTAGGTTCTTGCTCGATTGCTATAAAAAACTGAGAGTCGTTGTTTCGGTATTTTTTTGTAATAATAAGCACTGATTTTTAGCTTATCAAAGAAAAACGAATATTTTTTACATCTAAATTACTGCTTGTCAGTTAGTTGCGGTGCTTTGGTTTGCGGGTACGTAACATGAATGCGAAGTTTAAAAACAGCGTCAAATATGATTTTTTTTGACTTAATTTCAAGTTGTTTTTACGTCTAAGAAACAAGTGGCGCCACATTAAAAAATAATACGAGTGAAATTTGGGGAATCAGCATGTTGCATGCAAAAAAAGATGCTGAAAAATTGAGGAAATAGATTGTTTTGCTATGATAATTGTTTGTTCCTTAAACGAAAATGGAGAAATTATTCAGTTTTAAGGTGAAAGAGTAAATGCAATGTTGTTTGCTTGAAGTATTAGAATTGTTTATTAATTAGGAATTCTCCAAGAGACTCCAGCAGAAACAAAATAATTGGGTGAAATTTCACTTATTCCAATTCCGCCTTCTAAATCGAGTTGCAAGTTGCTTTGCAATAAATAGACAAAACCAGCATCGCAGCGAAAATCGTTGGTGAAATTGCCATTGGCACTGGCGACTCCATTTTCAATGAAAAACCCATAAATTTCGCCATAGACGGAAAGTGGACCTGCAATTTTTTGAGTCAAAGAAACAGCATAAAAATAACTCACGTTGGCGGAATATCCTCCCCAGTCTGGACCAAAATTGTATTCTAATTCGGTGTTTTTCCCCAATTCATGTTCGCACAAGAGGCGCAGTGTTCCTCCTGTATAATTGGGTCTGAAGTCTTTTCTGCCAAAGTAAGGCAGATAAATTTCGGCCATCAAACTAATTTTAGGCAAAAAAACAGATCCTTTATACAAAAACTTTTTTCCGCCAAAAGAGAGACCAGAAAACCCGTTAAGTTTATTGATTAAGGTGTCTCTTCTGTAAGATTTATTGCTGAGGTAGTCAAAGTTAACGCGCAAATCCATGCCGCTTCCAATGCCATATTTTAGTAACAATGAATTGTAAGCGATATTTTCTTCTTTAATAATTCCGCTTCTGTCCACCTCAAAAGAAAATCCACTTTCTACTTGAAAGTGTTTGTAGGGAACTATTTCGGCAGTTTCAGTTTGGTGGGGTCGATCTGTAAAAATATCAACGTTATTCGAACGGATGTCTTTAGAAGGGAAGTAGTACTTCAGTACGTCGTTATAATCTTTTTTAGAGATGGTGACAGTGGTGTCGTTTTGCGCATGCAATACTGCAGAGGAGAGTGTTAGCGCCACGAGTGCATAAAAACGATTGAACATTATTTTTATTTTATGATTTGTCGCAAGATAAAATAATTTATTAAGTACTAGATTGCCTTCAAGTTATAAAATCAATAGTTGTGGTATGCTTGCTAGTAAAGTACTATAGCAGGACGCTAAGAATGATAGAAAAAAAAATATACTAATGGGTATAATTGCGAATAATTATCGTTGTTTTTAAAGGTATTTCTTTATCAAGTGGGATCTGACTAAGAATTTAGTACATATTGTCACTCAATAAAGAAGCTGCATTTTACTTTAAATGCAAGCCGTTTGGGTGAAGTTTCATTTAAAACAAAGAATTCTTTTTTCGTCTTGTTGCGCTTCTTTTAGGACTTCCAAACAACACGCCAAACAAACCTCTTGTCAGCTCTCTTACTATGGTTTTGGTGATGCTGCTGCCGGCAACCGCTTTTATGGTGTCGCTGATACTAGAGGAAGTTTCATTTGGTTTTTCCTCTACTATTTTTTCTTCTTGTTCGGGCATTTCTTCTTGCGCCGCGGAGAGTTTTCCTTTCAGAATTTCATAGGCGCTTTGTCGGTCGATGACCTCGTTGTATTCACTTGCAATAGCAGAAGCTGCAATGATTTCGTCTTGCTCTTTTGAGCTGAGCACGTCCATGCGCGATTGTGGTGCGCACATCATCGTGTGCACCAGTGGAGTAGGAATTCCTTTTTCGCTAAGCACCGTTACCAATGCTTCACCAATTCCGAGTTCAGTAATCAGTTCGTCGGTTTTGTAGAAGTCGCTTGACGGAAAATTTTCGGCAACCAGTTTGATGTCTTTTCGGTCTTTTGCTGTAAAGGCGCGTAGTGCATGTTGTACTTTGGCGCCGAGTTGACTCAAAATAACATCTGGAATATCGGCGGGTGATTGCGTACAAAAGAAAATGCCAACACCTTTGCTTCGAATCAGCTTGATGATGGTTTCCAATTGCTGCATTAAACTTTTTGACGCTTCTTTAAATATCAAGTGCGCTTCGTCGATGAAGATCACCAACTTGGGTTCGCCCTTGTCGCCAATTTCGGGAAACTTGTTGTAGATCTCCGCCAGTAAGCAAAGCATAAAGGTGGAGAACAATTTCGGACGGTCTTGAATATCTGTCAAACGCAAGATATTGATGAAAGCGACACCTCTATCGTCTTTTTGCAAAAGATCTTCCACCTCAAAAGATTTTTCACCAAAAAACTGATCGCCCCCTTGCATTTCAAGCTCAAGTAATTTACGCATGATCACGCCTGATGAAGCAGTAGAAATGGCACCGTAGCTTTCGCTGATTTCTTTTTTGCCATCACCATCAGTAAGGTGTTGCAACGCAGCGCGAAAATCTTTGATGTCGAGAAGTGGTAACTTTTTGTCGTCGCAGTATTTAAAAATAATAGCAACAGCGCCTTCTTGACTTTCGTTGAGCTCCAATACTTTTGAAAAAAGAACAGGTCCGAATTCCGAAATAGTGGCACGCATGCGTACGCCCCTCTCTTTTGAAATCGTCATGAGTTCTGTAGGATATTCACGGGGCGACCATGCGGCGCCAATGCTATCCATTCGCTCTTTAATTTTTGAATTGTCACTACCTGCTTTTGAAATCCCACTAATGTCACCTTTGATGTCCATCAACAAAACATTCACGCCTTGTTCTGACAGTGCTTCGGCAATGCGCTGAATGGATTTTGTTTTTCCAGTGCCGGTTGCGCCAGCAATTAGTCCGTGGCGATTGATCGTAGAAAGTGGTATTTTGACTTGCAGACCTTTAATATTTTTTTTGTCAAAGGCAGCACCACCTACTAAAATACTTTTGCCTGAAAATTGGAAGGCGGTGCTAATTTCTTCTGTAAATTGTTCAATGCTCATGTAGAAAAGTATAAGTTTTATTCAGAAATGGTGGCGTCAGCAAATTCTTTTCTGGCCTTCCTTTTGTCAATGTATTCAAAAGCGCGGCGGGTAAGAAAAAGGGCTGTGAGTCCCATTGCGGCACAAATGTAGAGATAGCCCCATTCAAAAATATTAAAGATCAATGAAATAATAAAATAGATGTTTACGTGCAATACGATGCCCAGTAGCAATTGCAAATACAAGCGCGTTTTAAAACTTTTTTCAGTAATTAAGCGTTCTTCTTCAAGCTCATTTTGGGTGTTAAGGTCTTTAGCGATAGCAAATTGAATTGCAAAATGGCGTTTAATTTTCTTGTAAACACGGAAGCTGATCGACGTCAAAATAAAATAACCAAGGGCAACGACAATAGCAAGCCCAATGAGCCACCACAAATTGCTGCGATCCGTAGTTAGTGTCAAATACATCTTTCCTAAATCAATTTTAATAGTAACTTAAACTATAATATAGCGGGAAGATACTGAAAATTGAAAAAAAAAATCGAATTTCATATAGACGAACATTTAAAAACACACGATGTTAACAAAAGACATACAAACAATATTGATTGCAAATCGTGGCGAAATAGCGCTGCGTGTGATTCGCTCTGCAAAGGAGATGGGTATTCGCACGGTAGCCATTTATTCTGATGTTGATAAAAATATGCCTTTTGTGAAATTGGCCGACAGGGCTGTGGCTATTGGTGGACAAACATCAAGGGAATCTTATCTCGATATTGATAAAATTATAAAAGTATGCAAAGAGCAGCAAGTAGATGCGGTGCATCCAGGCTACGGTTTTTTGTCGGAAAACCCAATTTTTGCTGAGCGATTGGAGGCGGAGAACATTAGACTGATAGGGCCTTCAGCTCATTCAATGAAAATAATGGGCGATAAATTGTCGTCAAAAGATGCGGTGCGCGAATTTGCAGTGCCTGTAATTCCGGGTTCAGCTGGTGCAATTAGCGACTACAAAGCGCTCTTGGAAATCGCACAAAAAATTGGTTATCCACTGTTGATCAAAGCATCGGCAGGCGGTGGCGGAAAAGGGATGCGCGTGGTTTCTAGTGACGACGAATTGCAGTCGTCTTTTGAACGAGCTACGAGTGAGGCGGAGGCGTCGTTTGGCAATGGTGCTGTTTTCGTTGAAAAGTATGTCATCAATCCAAAGCACATTGAGTTTCAAATAATGGCCGATATGCATGGCAATGTATTGCATTTGTTTGAGCGCGATTGTTCGGTGCAGCGTCGACACCAAAAGGTAGTGGAGGAAGCACCATCACTGATTTTGAATGCTGATTTGCGACAAAAAATGGGAGCATGTGCGGTGAATGTAGCGAAGTCATGCAATTATGTGGGAGCAGGAACAGTTGAGTTTATTGTGGATGAACAAAAGAATTTTTACTTCCTTGAAATGAATACCCGCTTGCAAGTAGAGCATCCGGTGACGGAAATGATTACAGGTTTGGATTTGGTGAAGGAGCAAATTAAGGTCGCGCGAGGGGAAGCGCTTTCTTTCAAACAAAGTGATTTAACTATAAATGGGCATGCCATTGAGGTTCGCGTATATGCTGAAGATGTGGCCAATGACTTTGCGCCAGATAGCGGCACTTTGAAGCATTATCGTGTTCCCAATGGATCAGGTGTGCGCGTTGACGATGGTTTTGAGCAGGGTGGTGAAGTATCTGTGTTTTACGATTCAATGATTGCCAAATTGATTACGCATGGCACCACACGTGCTGAAGCTATTGCAAAAATGAAATTGGCCATCACCGAATACCGCGTCAGCGGTGTGAAAACTACCTTGGGTTTTGCACTCATGGTGCTTGATCATGACGACTTTGTAAGTGGGCGCTACGGCACTTCTTTTATTGCCAATAATTTCACCAAGGATTCAATGGAAAGTGCTGAAAATAGAGATGTTGTAGCATTGTTTGCCGCCTTATGGCAACAAAAAAATACGGTCGAGGTAAAAAAATATTCGACTTTGACAGACCAAAATGCGTGGCAGCAACGTAGTCGTGAATAATAGGAGTTGCACGGTGTTTGCTTGAGCTAGTTGAATCAAAGTGTATGCGTTGTAAAATGATTTTAGTGGTGATGACGTTTATCGGCATTTTTGCCGCTGGCTCTTGCTTTGGCCAGATCATGGGTGAAAACGGATACATGCAATGGGAAATTCGCTCTGGTGACACCGTGTTGGTGACCTATCTTAAAGAAATTCACATTCGTATTGCTAAAAAAGGTGCGCTTAAAATTAAGCCTCAATACCGCGAATATTTGCGCTTGCAAAGATATGTGAAGAAGGTGTATCCATATGCGCTTTTGGCTGCGAGTAAATTGAAAGAATACCAAGTTGAGTTAGATGCTTCAACATCAGATTCAGAGCGCCGACGCGTTATGAAGAAGGTTGAAAAAGCTTTGGTTGACAAATACGGCGCTGAAATGAAGAACTTAACCATCAATCAGGGACAAATTCTGCTGAAACTCATCGATCGAGAAACAGGGCGCTCGTCGTACGAACTGCTCAGCGAAATGCGCGGCGCTTTTCCGGCTGTGATTTGGCAGGGTTTGGCTTCCATCTTTGGACAGAATTTAAAAAGCACATTTGATGCGAAGGGCGAGGACAAAGACATTGAGGAAATCATTTTGAAGATTCAGCGTGGTTTGATTTAAGGATTAATTGCGCCAAGTTTTTAACAACATTCTATTAGAGGAAGATAAATTTATATTTTAGCGCCATAAATAAAAAAAGATGGCTAAAATTTTAATTATCGGAGCGGGAGGCGTAAGTAACGTTGTTACTAAAAAGTGTGCCCGCATGACTGACGTTTTTACGGAAATTGTATTGGCGAGCAGAACAAAATCTAAATGCGACGCAATTGCTGCTGAAATTGGCGGTAACCGTATTAAAACAGAACAAGTTGACGCCGATTACGCTGAAAATGTAATTGCCCTGATTCAAAAATACACTCCAGATATCGTTTTGAATATAGCGCTTCCTTACCAGGATTTGGCGATCATGGATGCTTGTTTGGCTACAAAAACACATTATTTGGATACGGCCAATTACGAACCTAAAGACGTGGCTAAGTTCGAATACAGCTGGCAGTGGGCTTATAAAAAGCGTTTTGAAGATGCTGGTATCATGGCTCTTTTGGGTTGTGGTTTTGACCCAGGGGTAACAGGTGTTTTTACAGCCTATGCTGCAAAACATTATTTTGATGAAATTCACTATTTAGATATTATCGACTGCAATGCAGGTGATCACGGTAAAGCTTTTGCAACAAACTTTAATCCTGAAATCAATATTCGTGAAATCACACAGAGGGGAAAATATTGGGAGAATGGAGAGTGGAAAGAAACTGATCCACTAACGGTGCACAAAGCGGTGAATTACCCAGAAGTTGGTCCGAAAGAAAGTTACTTGCTCTTTCATGAAGAGTTGGAATCGTTGGTGAAAAATTTCCCTACTTTGAAAAGAGCACGTTTCTGGATGACTTTTGGTCAAGAATACCTTACGCATTTGCGCGTGATGGAAAACATTGGAATTACGAGCATTAAGCCCATCAAATTTCAAGGTCACGATATAGTGCCTATTGAATTTTTAAAAGCCTTGTTGCCTGAGCCAGGATCATTGGGTGAAAACTACACGGGTCAAACTTCTATCGGTTGTCAAATTCGTGGCGTGAAAGACGGCAAAGAAGCGACGTACTTTATTTGGAACAATTGCAAACATCAAGATGCATACAATGACGTTCAAGGGCAAGGTGTTGCTTATACTACAGGTGTTCCTGCAATGATTGGAGCCTTGTTGATGGCTACCGGAAAATGGATGAAACCAGGGGTGTGGAACGTAGAAGATTTCAATCCAGATCCTTTCTTGGAGGTTTTGGGACAATACGGTTTGCCTTGGCACGAAGCGGTGAATCAGCCCTTGGAATTTGAAAAATAGAATTCAGGATGTAAGCTGCGCAATGAGCAATTGCGCGGATTTACGTGGAATTTGAGTAGTATAACTTTAAGTATTGAACATTGAGCGTTGATTTAACTAAATTGCCTAACCCCTGCTACGTTTTAGATGAAGTGAAATTCATTCAAAACATGGAGAAATTAAAATACGTGCAAGATGCAAGTGGAGCTAAAATTCTATGTGCATTGAAGGGCTTTGCCATGTGGAGTACTTTTCCTATAATGAAGAAATATCTATCAGGATGCACCGCCAGTTCTCTTTTTGAAAGTCGATTGTGTTTTGAAGAAATGGGGCGCGACTCGCACGCTTGCGCCGTGATTTATCAAGAAAATGAAATCAACGACTATATCAAATACAACTCACATCTCACGTTCAATTCTATTTCTCAATGGGATGCCTTGAAGGGTAAAGTATTGAAAAATAAGAAAAAAGTAAAATGTGCTTTGCGCATCAATCCTGAATATTCAGATGTAGATACCGCAATATACAATCCTTGTGCGCCCGGTTCGCGCTTGGGTATTACGGCTGAGCACATGCCAAAGCATTTGCCAAAAGGCATTACTGGTTTGCATTTTCATGCGCTGTGCGAAAGCAATTCTGATTCTTTGGAAAGAGTGCTGGAGGCAGTTGAAGCAAAATTTGGTCACTTGCTGCATGAAGCGGATTGGGTTAATTTTGGAGGTGGGCACCACATTACCCGCGAAGATTACGATACTGATTTATTGATTGAACTGATTCGAAATTTCAAGGAAAATTATAAAGTGGAGGTCTTTCTTGAGCCAGGTGAAGCCATTGGGTGGAAGACAGGTTTTTTGTTGGCTAAGGTCGACGATATCGTGGAAGCGAACAAGGAAAAAACGGTGATTATGAATGTGTCGTTTACTTGCCATATGCCCGATTGTTTGGAAATGCCTTATAAACCGGCTGTTCGTGGCGCTTCAATCGCTAAAAAAGCCAAGCATGTGTATACTTTTGGGGGACCTACCTGCTTGTCGGGTGATTTTATCAAAGGTTTTGGTTTTGACAATGCCTTGAAGGTGGGCGATACTTTGATTTTTGAAGACATGATGCACTATACCTTTGTGAAAACAACCATGTTTAATGGCGTGAATCACCCGGCCATTGGCATTTTAAAAAGCAATGGTAAATTCAAGTCGGTACGCTCTTTTGGCTACGAAGACTATAAGGGGCGAATGTCGTAGTTTGAGTTATTGCACAATTATTTGTTGTGTTGTAACTTTTACTTTCTTACATTGTTCCACATAAGTGGCATCCTAGATGCAACTATGAAAAACTACTACTAATTGCTATTGTAAAAGAATTGCTTTTTCTCTAAAGCACTTTTTTTCCTTAGTTGACGACGCTACTGTTATTGTTGAATTTTACTTACTGTATCGCAATGGGGGACACAAATTTCTTTTTAAGAAGGTTAAGAATAGTATCTATATTCTTTTTTTTATCTATTCATTCTTTTTCATTATTTTCTGCTGACATCACCTTGAATTTTTGTCCCGTCACTAAAATACAAGCTGCAAAGGATTGGTCTGCAACTTTTACAATTCAAAACAATACAGCGGTAGTTTTGGATTTTGCCACTAATAAATTCTCAATGGTATGGCCCAGTTTGGTGACATTGCCATATCCTTTTAGTCACGGTGTTCAATCCGATATCACTTGGAGTTTTAATATCGATGGTGTTTACGATTGGCAGTCGAAGTTGCCTGTTGGAGCAACTTATTCGAAGGCCTTCACTGGAGGGAAGTTTTCTGGCGTATTGCAGTTTCCTACATCAGGCACCTTTACGCAAGGTGGTATTACTTATACTGTTGAGGTTAAAAATTGTAATCAAACGCAGAATTTTGAGTTGTACGATGCAACATTTAAATTTAAAAGAGAGTGTTTCATATACTCTCCTGCTAAATTGTGTTTGGGTCAAGGTGCAACAGAAATTTGGCGAGGTGAAGGGGTTTTTGATGCAATGATTCCCACAGACCGACCTAGTTGGGCTATTGCAGATATGGTCGCCCACCGTTTGTTTACCAATTTAGTGGGGCAAGATATAGTGTCGCCCAATTTTTGGATGGCGACCGCAATGAATGAATCACGAATGACCTGTGACCCTACCATAGTGCCAAACGCGACTGGAGGGCACTGCAAAATCAATTCAATGGCCAATACTTGTGTAGGTATTTCAAATACCACCAACAATTGTTTTCAAGTACTCAACATAGGTTATTCTCAAATTTCAAACAATCAGCCGGATTTATTCTCTCAAACAAATACTTACGGCACTGCATCTTTTTCTAATGTAATCGACAATGGTAATTGGGAAACTGGAGCACTTGCAGTGGCTTATTATCATTATCAGGATATTCGCTACTGGGATCAAATCTATTGCTTTAATATTCCCAAAACATGGAAGGATGCTAAGGACCCTTATGCCATTGAGAAAATATTTTACCACGCTTATCATGATGGTCCTAATGCGGGTATTTCCCTATTGAATGACATTAAGGCCAATTATGCGGCCGCAACAAGTGCAACGAATATGAATACTGTGATCGGTACTGGAGGAACTTGGAGTCAGATTCTTTCAGGCGGAAGCAGTCAGAAAGTTGGAAATTTCACCTCTTTGCTCGACGGCGGAAGTGCCACTTTGTACCCGACAAGTAAAGTTGATAATACTACTCAATATCTAGGATGTTACAATGCACCAACCAAGTGGACTGATGTTTTGTACTATCTTGACCGCATTAAAATTTTATATCCTCAAGTAAAAACTCCAGCTATTGAAGCAACTATAAAAGCAGTTTACGACGGAATTAACGGCGGAGCAACAGTGAATTTTGAAGACCTTGGACCTGTTATTGACGAGATAGTGATACAGATGGGTGGACATGATCCTTCAAAATACATTGCCACACAATTCAGTGCATCAAAAACGTGTCCGGTAAATGCTTTAGGTATTTCTCTTCGTACCAATGATACTATTTGTCCAGGAACAACAGGTACTTTGCAAGTGTGGTTGTCGGGGGATAAAAATTTTAAAGTGATTTTAAAATATCCCGATAATTCTCTCCACACCTTTTCAAATATTGATTATTCTCCATACAACATTCCCATAACGCAGCCTGGTGCCTATGAAGTGACTTATTTCGAGGACAATGCTACAGTGGGCAATCCAAATTGCTTATTTAGTAAACTCACAGTACAAAGTAAAAATGGAAATGTGGTCACCTGGGACAAAACAAAGGTAACAGGGACTGGTAACTCCAAATGTGCAACAGGAGATTTGATCTTAAAAAATACGGGCCCTTCTGCCGTAACAATTACTTATAAGAAGGATGGTGGAGCTCCGAAAACAGTAAATATTGGGGCTGGTGTGCTGTCAAAAACCGTTCTTTCACCGGCAACTGCTGGACAGTACATAATTACTGCAATGACACCTAACTCTTGTGGGACACCCATTAATGATACGATTAATATTTGCGGATCATGTATTAAGCCTTCAGCGGTAATATCAGGTGGAGCAGCAATTTGTCCGGGCGATAGCGTTAGGCTTAGTGTTGAATTAACTGGTGCTCCAAATTGGAAATTAAGAATTAAAAATGGCGCAAGTATCATTAAGGTTACGAATATTACGAGCAGTCCTTATCAATTTTATGCAAAAAGCGCGGGTACTTATTTGATTGATACCGTATGGGATGCTAATTGCGACACATTGGGAAAAGGAATTGGAACGACGGTTTCTTTGAAATCGATTCCTACAGCAACTATTAGCGGTACGGCAACGATTTGTCAGGGAGACAGCACACAATTGAGTGTCGCATTGACTGGTGCTGCAAACTGGAAATTAAAGATCAAATCTGGAACTAATGTGTATTCTACTGTAAGTGGAATTTCAGCGATTCCCTATTCTTTTTGGGTGAAAACAGCGGGTATTTACAAGGTGGATTCTGTGTGGGATAATGTTTGTCGAAATGCAGGCGATGTCGCAACAGCTGTTGTAACTGTAAATCCATTGCCAACGATAGTGGTCAGCGGAGATACCAGTATTTGTCCGAAAGACACAGCGAAACTTACTTTGACACTAACTGGAACTGCACCTTACAATATCAAAGCTTCTTTAGGGTTAATATCGCTGAATTTAACTTCTGCAACAAACACCTATTTGGTGCCGTTGACGGAATTAGGAACCTACACTTTACTCGTTACTGATGCCAAAGGATGTAAAAAGAGTAAGCAAGTTAGCATCATCGCACATACGCCGCCCACTGTTAGCATTGGCGATACTATTAAGTATTGTACTGGCGGTAGTACTTTGGTCACTGCTACGGCGGGCTTTAGTTCTTATTTGTGGTCTACAGGATCTGTACTTAACACACAAACGGTGAATGGCGCAACTGCATCTCCATTGTGGCTACAGGTAACAGACGCCAATGGTTGCAAGGCGCGCGATAGCGCAGTGACGAAGCAGGCACAACTGTCGGTGAATATTGGTCCAGCCGATACCACTTTGTGTTTTGGCGCAAGTGTGACGCTGGATCCAGGTACAACATTCAATACTTATTCGTGGACGGGTGTTAAAGTAGCCGGCACCAAAAGTATTGTTGCATCTTCGGCTGGATATCACAAGTTAAAAGTTACTGATATTGCCGGCTGCAGCGCTGTTGACAGTATTAACGTAATCATCAATCCTCAGCTCACGATTAGTTTGGGCACGTCAGATACCTTGTACATTTGTCCGGGAGGATCGGTGACCATCACTCCGGTGGTGTCGCCAGGAGTTTTGACTTATGCCTGGTCTAATAAAGCCAGTGGTACTGCAAGTTTTTACAATGCAACACTTGTTGGTTGGCATACCGTTAAAATCAGCGACGCTTTGACTTGCAGCAACAAAGACAGTGTGTACGTGAAAGAGAATGGTAAGCTGCTTTTTTCAATGCCCAATAAAACAATTTGTGTGGGTGATAGCACGGTATTGAATCCCGGATATTCGGGGGCAGGGTATACCTTTGCTTGGAATACGGGAGATGTCACGCCAACGAAAACAATTAAAACCAATGGTGTATATGGCGTAGTGGTGACGTACAACGGAACTTGTTCGGGAAGTGATTCTATGACTTTGACTTCATTTCCGGTTGCCGACGTTGATTTGGGCGCCGACAGTATTAAGATTTGTGCTGGTACCACAACCTCTATCGACGCCGGCGGGGCGTTTGTGTCCTATGTATGGTCGAGCACTGAAAACACCAAGATAATTAACAATAAGGGCGCTGGGAAATACATTGTGAATGTAATTGACAACAATGGCTGTAGAGACAAAGACTCTGTGATCGTTGATGTACGCGCCTTGCCAACAGTCGCGTTAGGTCGCGATATCGATACGTGTGCGGGTGTAACGATTGTGCTCCCCAATTTATCTTCGCAAAATGGAGTGACTTATTCATGGACTAAATTAAGTGGGGGTGCTGCAGTTTCAACCCCAACTTTGAATATCTCCACCAGCGATACGTACATATTAATGGTGACCGATCTAAATTTGTGTAGTAAAAAAGACAGTGTTGTCGCTAATTTTAGAGCAGTGCCAATTGCTGATCTCGGTTTTGCAAACGATACGACAACAGTTTGTGTTGGTGATGTGCTGACACTCGACGCGAAAAACCCGGGCATGACCTATCTCTGGAATGATGGCACAAAGAACCCAACATTGAGCAGTGATGGTGAAGGCTTGTACTTTGTTGAGGTGCGCAACGGAATGTGCCATGATGCCGATTCAATTTATATCAAAGAGATTACTTTGCCTCATGACGTATTGAATGATACTTTAAATGCGGTGTCTGTGAATTACTGTTTTGCAGAAGAGACAGCCCACCTTTCGGCGGCGAGTATCGACGGGGTTACCTATGATTATTTGTGGAGTACCGGATCAAGCGCTCAGTCAATTGACGCTAAGGCTGAAGGTGTTTACGATGTTACGATATCGGCCAACAGCTGTTCTACGCGCAGTGAGTGGACCTTCATTGATTATTGTCCAACTACTTTTTATGTGCCCAATTCATTTACGCCTAACGGCGATGCGCACAACGAAACATTTGCCGTGGTTGGTTTGAATATGGAAGAATTTGAAATGCTGATCTTCAATAGGTGGGGAGAGTTGATTTACAAAAGCAACAATCCGCAGGAGGCCTGGGATGGAAATGTAAATGGCAGAAAAGTGCAGCAAGACGTTTATGTTTGGCGCATACATTACGGCGTGAATTTGCCAAGCGGTAAAATACAGAATCGCGAAAGAATTGGTCACGTTACTGTGCTGTATTGAATTCAATAAGTAAAAGGAAAGCCAAAAAGAAAATTCTTTTTGGCTTTTTTTTGCAACATCTGCTGCAGTGACCGCGCAAAATAGTAGAATATCCAAAATTGCTCGCGCTTTGTTGTTATTTTAGCTGCAAATTTCACAGATGTTTCGGGCCGTAATAGTATTGTTTGTTTTGTTTTCTCCTGCTTTAAATGCGCAGCAGAACAGCCTTTTGTGGGAGGTTTCGGGCAATGGTCTCACCCAGTCGTCATATCTTTTCGGAACCATTCATTTGCAAGATAAGCGCGTATTTTGTTTTCCCGATTCGCTAGCAAACGCGATGGACAGTGTAAAAGTTGTTGCGCTGGAAATAGTGGTGAATTTCGACGATCCAAAGGCTTTGCTTGATAAAATAATATTGAAGGATGAAGGGAAGTCGCTGAAGAAAATACTGACCAAACAGGAATATAAAAAAGTAAAAAAAGCAGTGGCGGCCAATTGTGCTTTGTCGATGACTTTGATGATGGACAAGGTTTTACCTGTACTTGTGGCTGCTGAGCTGATGTCGTCGCAAACCCATAAGGATGAAAAATATCCGATGGATTTATACCTCCAAAAAAGAGCGGAGAAAAAAGGCAAGACTTTGCTTTCATTGGAAAGTATTGAATCGCAATTTTCTGTTTTAGACCGCATTCCAATTGAAAAGCAAAAAGAAGAATTATTGGCAGTGGTCGACAGTTTGGAGTATTACAAAATTTTGACCGACAGCATGATTTCACTTTATCAGCAGCAAAATGTACAAGCACTTTTTACGATGAGTGATGATTACAATTCGGCCTTCGATGCGGCATGGCAAGTAGATCTGCTTGACAATAGAAATTTAGCGATGGCAGAAAAAATAATAGCGCAAATGCCTTTGGCCAATATGCTGGTAGCTGTTGGTGCGGCCCATTTGCCTGGGCCAAAAGGCTTGGTCAAACTATTGCAACAAGCAGGTTATACTGTTCGTCCTTTGTATTCTCTTTGTTCAAATCAAGAAAAATGAAAATTGCCGACAACACGATTGCTGCTGCTGAGCAGTATTTGCTGAACAATTTACAAGATGTTTACGGTGTGCGTGAAATTGCATCGTTCACTGATTTGCTTTTTGAAGATCTCCTGTCGTTGAGCAAAACAGATCGTTTTTTGTCACCTGAAAAACGATTGTCTGAATCAGAGCTTCTTCAAATTATTTATGCTTGCAAGGATTTAAAAAAGCAGGTTCCCGTTCAGCATATAACTGGTAAGGTACTTTTTAGAAATCTGTGGCTCAAGGTGAATAAGCACGTGTTGATTCCGCGACCCGAAACAGAAGAATTGCTGAGTAACATCATTCGTGATCATAAAAATATTGCAAGTGCTGTTGATTGTTGCACAGGTAGCGGATGCATTGCGTTGGCGCTGAAAAGCGCATTTCCATTGGCGTCAGTTGTTGCTGTTGATGTGTCACAAGAGGCGCTGAACGTGGCACAGCAAAATGCTGCGCTGAATAATTTGCATGTTGATTTTATGCTGCAGGATGTGCTTTCGAATGAAATGCCATTTGCGGCTGAAAGTATTGATCTTATTGTTTCTAATCCTCCCTATGTTTTAGAAAGTGACAAGCAAAAGATGTCGCTTAACGTGCTGCAATACGAACCGCATTTGGCATTGTTTGTTCCTGATGAAGACGCCCTTAAGTTTTATGCAGTGCTCACTAAAAATGCACAATTTTCCTTAAAAAAAGGAGGGATGCTGTATTTTGAAATTCACGAAGAAAAAGGAAAAGATGTGCGCGATTTAATGCTAGCCTGCGGATTTATTGAGGTTCAAATTACAAAAGACATGTACGACAAAGAAAGGTTTGTGCACGGCAAAAAAGCATAAGCGCAAAAGCTCTTTGTTACATTCGCTCTACCATTTCAATTCCAAGTATTTTCATGCCTTGCGCCAATGTGTCTCCAACGGTTTTCGATAAGGCGATGCGAAAGTTTCTAACGTTTTGATCTTCTGATTTCAAAATTTGGTGGTCGGCCCAAAACGCACTGTATTCGCGCGCCAACTCGTAACAGTAGTTGGCGATGATGGCCGGACTGTAAAGTTTTGCTGCTTCTAACACAACGTTGTGAAAATCGCCTGTTTTCTTGATCAATTCTTTTTCTTTAGCACTGATTTCGCTGATGGTGTAGTGTAAGTCTTCACCTGCCGTTTTGCGCAGCAAAGAACGGGTGCGCACATAAATGTATTGAATGAAAGGTCCCGTGTTTCCATTGAAGTCAATGGATTCTTCAGGATTGAAAAGCATGCTTTTTTTAGGGTCGACTTTCAGCATAAAATACTTCAAGGCGCCAATGGCTATTTTGCGTACCACTTCGCTTTTTTCGGTACTGTTGAGTTCGCTTAATTTGCCTTTTTCTTCAGTGGCTTGGCCCGCCGTGGCGATCATTTCTTCAATCAAGTCATCGGCATCAACTACCGTTCCTTCGCGTGTTTTCATGCGGCCGGTAGGCAATTCCACCATGCCGTATGACAAATGAAACAGTCCTTCCCAAAAAGAATAGCCCATTTTTTGCAGCACTAAAAACAATACTTTGAAATGGTAGTCTTGTTCGTTTGCAACGGTATAAATAATGCCGTCTACTTGAAAATCTTTGTAGCGGTCAACGGCAGTTCCAATGTCTTGCGTGATATACACCGCAGTGCCGTCAGAGCGCAGCAGGAGTTTTTCGTCAAGACCTTCGGCCGTCAAATCTATCCATACAGAACTGTCTTCACGTTGGTAAAAAACACCTTTTGCCAAGCCTTCTTCAATGATTTTCTTGCCCAGTAAATAGGTTTGCGACTCGAAATAGATTTTATCGAAATCAACGCCAAATTTTTTGTAAGTTTCTTCAAATCCTTCGTAAACCCAACTGTTCATGGTTTTCCAAAGCGCTACTGTTTGCTGATCGCCGGCTTCCCATTGGCGCAATAAATTTGAAGCTTCTTGAAATAGAGGCGCTTTTGTTTTGGCATCTTTTTCAGACACTCCTTGTGCGATCAATGCTTGTTGTTCTTTTTTGTAATTTTGCTCAAACAACACGTAGTAGCGGCCCACAAAGTGGTCTCCTTTTTCTTGGGTTGATGCAGGTGTTTCTCCATTGCCCCAAGTCATCCATGCATACATTGACTTGCAAATATGGATGCCTCGGTCATTGATGATTTGAGTTTTAATGACTTTGTTTCCAGCGGCTTCTAAGATGTTGGCAACGGCATAGCCCAAGAAATTATTTCTAACGTGACCCAAGTGCAGTGGTTTGTTGGTGTTGGGCGATGAATATTCCACCATCAGTTTTTTGGCGTGGTCGTTTTGCAGCGGCAAACTGTTGTTTAATTCTGAAAAAGATTTGATCCAATATTCTTCGCTGATAGAAAGGTTCAAAAAACCTTTCACCACGTTAAAGGTCGAAACCTCTGCTGTTGCTGCCTGAATGGCTGCGCCCAAATCTTTGGCGGTTTCTTCGGGTGTTTTTTTTGAGATTTTCAACAATGGAAAAACAACTATCGTCAGGTCACCTTCAAACTCAGGTTTTGTGCTTTGCAGCTGAATTTGCTGCGCAGTGAGCGCTGTGTTGTAAAGATTTTGCACGGCTTGTAAAGCTGCTGATGTTAGTATGGATTCAATGCTCATTGTCTTATATTTGAAGCGCTAAGTTAGTAAACGAAATAAAATACACTATTTTACTGTTTTATTATTGTGCTGCGATTTCTTCTCTTTTATGGTATGGTGTTCTTGCAACAAGCTATTGTGGCGCAGGTTGATTCGTCTTTTCTGAAATACAAAACGTTAAACGATAACGAGTACCGTTTGCTTGATTATAAGGATTCAGACGATGATCTGTTGTTGAAAATTAAACAATTGGAGTTTATCAATAGGAGTCGCAGGCAGTATAAAATGTCACCAGTACAATTGGATATTTTGGCCTGTCGTCTCGCCAACCAAAACAGTAAGGAAGCGGCACTCTATAAATACTTAGGTCATTATAATTTAGCGGGAGCGAAGCCCTACCAGCGCTACGCGGCCATTGGCGGTAAAGACCATATCACCGAAAATACTGCGGGGTACTGGTCGAGCGAACAAATTCCTAAGGACAGTGCTGCTACTTCGCGTAAAATAGCTGAAATGCACCGCTCGTTTATGACTGAACTGCCTCCAAACGATGGACACAAAAAAACCTGCATCGATCCAGCGCACAATTATGTAGGCATCGGATTTTTTAATAGTGGAAACGACTTTCGCTACTATGAGGAATACATTGATCGTTATCTCGTTTTTGTGAACGCACCCGACACTGTGTCTATTGGAGAGGAATTTAAGTTGTTGGTTAAGCCGGCTGCAAAGCAGTATTTGTATGCCATGCTGGTGTATTGGGAAAAAACACCCAGGCCGATGACGGCAGCCGCAATAAGCAAAATAAAGACATATGCTGATTTCTCTCCAAATATTGAGAATGAGCTGTGGACCAATGAAATGGCACAGTTTAGAAAGGGGGAGGTGTATGAAATTCCACTGCGATTTGCGAAGGCTGGAATGTACTACGTTCATCTGTATCAGGACAACAAAGAATATCTGCAGGCACCGAAGCGTGCTTCAACGAAGGACAAGCTGCAAGCCAGCGGTCTCTTGATTGTTGTACGTTAGCGCAAATATTTTAGAGGCTTCATAGCCAATAAGCAGCCGACTTTTTGTATTTTAGCGCCTTCAATTTTGTATTATGTTCGATAGTTTATCAGATAAGTTAGATAGGGCGCTGAAAGTGCTGAAAGGACAAGGGAAAATCACCGATATCAATGTCGCTGAAACCTTGAAAGAAGTGCGCAAAGCATTGTTGGATGCCGACGTTAGTTTTAAGGTCGCCAAGGATTTTGCGGAACGCGTGAAAGAAAAGGCTTTGGGTCAAAACGTTTTGACGGCAGTAAGTCCAAGTCAATTGTTGGTGAAGATTGTGCACGATGAACTTACTGAATTGATGGGGGGTACGGAAACCGACATCAATCTGAAAGGTCATCCGGCCATCATACTCATAGCTGGATTACAGGGTTCGGGTAAAACTACTTTTACAGGGAAATTTGCAAATTATTTAAAAACCAAGAAGGGTAAAAATCCATTGCTTGTTGCAGCCGACGTATACCGTCCTGCAGCGATTGACCAATTAGAAGTGCTTGGAGGGCAAATAGGATGTAAAGTATTTACCAATCGCGACAGCAAAGACCCTGTTGCCATTGCCAAAGCTGCTGTTGAGTTCGCTAAACAAAACAACCACAACGTAGTGATTATTGATACCGCGGGACGATTGGCGGTGGACGAAAAAATGATGGACGAAATTGCCAATGTAAAAAGTGCAATCAATCCTGGTGAGATTTTGTTTGTTGTTGATTCAATGACAGGTCAAGATGCCGTGAATACAGCGAAAGCTTTCAACGATCGATTGAATTTTGACGGTGTTGTATTGACAAAATTAGATGGTGATACACGCGGTGGTGCTGCTTTGTCTATTAGAGAAGTGGTGAACAAACCGATTAAGTTTGTGGGAACTGGCGAAAAGATGGAGGCGCTTGATGTGTTTTACCCAAAACGTATGGCCGACCGTATTTTAGGAATGGGCGATATCGTGAGTTTGGTGGAGCGTGCACAAGAACAATTCGACGAAGATGCAGCGCGGAAATTGCAAAAGAAAATTCACAAAAATGAATTCAATTTCAATGACTTTATAGAACAAATTCAGCAAATCAAAAAGATGGGTAACATCAAAGATTTGATGGGCATGATTCCAGGAATAGGAAAAGCGATGAAAGGCGTTGAAATCAATGACGACGCTTTCAAAGGAATTGAGGCAATCATTCAAAGTATGACGCCGGAAGAACGTGAAAATCCGACTTTACTGAATGGCAATAGAAAGAAGAGAATCGCCAGTGGAAGCGGACAAAATATTCAAGAGGTAAACAAACTCATCAAGCAATTTGAAGATACATCGAAGATGATGAAGATGATGTCGAACAAATCGAACATGATGAAAATGATGAAGAATTTTCCTGGAATGGGATAATGCTGGTTCAAAGTTTTAAAGTTGGCAGATCTGAAAAGGCTGGCAATGAAATCACTTAAAATAGAAATATGATTTTATTAGATGGCAAAAAAATATCGGCTGAAGTCAAGGCTGAAATCAAAATTGAGGTGGATCAATTGCGCGCGAGCGGAGGTAAAATTCCGCATTTGGCCGCTGTTTTAGTGGGTACCGATGGCGCAAGTGAAACGTATGTTGGCAGCAAAGTGCGCTCTTGTGAAGAGGTGGGTTTTCGCTCTACCTTAATCAGAATGGAAGCTTCGACAACGGAAGATGAATTAATGCAGGTGATTGAGGGCCTTAATAACGATATTGATGTCGATGGATTTATTGTACAATTGCCTTTGCCCAAGCATATCAATGAAGAAAAAGTAACGCAAGCTATTTTACCCAATAAGGATGTAGATGGATTTCATCCGGTAAACGTTGGGCGAATGACCTTGGGACAACCTTCTTATATTTCTGCAACGCCCTATGGCATTGTTCAAATGTTGGAAAAATACAACATTGAAACAGCAGGAAAACACTGTGTTGTAGTGGGAAGAAGCAATATTGTTGGACGACCAATGAGTATTTTAATGTCGCAAACTACTGCATTTTCCAATTGCACAGTTACTTTGTGTCACAGCAGAACTAAGGATTTGGCGAGTTTTACACGAATGGCTGATATTCTAATTGTTGCTTTGGGCAAGGCTGAATTTGTGACGGCCGACATGGTGAAAGATGGCGCGGTGGTGATTGATGTTGGTATCACACGTGTTGCTGATGCAACGAAGAAAAGTGGCTATGCCATAAAAGGAGACGTAAACTTTGAGCAAGTGGCGCCAAAGTGTTCATACATCACGCCGGTGCCTGGTGGTGTGGGATTGATGACTGTGGCTTCTTTGATGAAGAATACTTTGTTGTCGGCTAAAAAAGTGATTTACAAATAAGCACATATGTTTAAGGCAGGATGTTTTGCGGGCGTACTGCTTTTTCTTTTTTCTTGCGGAGGTGTTGAAGACAGCGCAGTGATCGTACAAAACAACATTCAAGAACTTATCGCAGCCGGAGATCTTTTGAAGGCTGAAGAACTTCTTCGACTCGAACTCCATGACGATTCTTCTAATATTTCGGTGCATCTATTGCTGGCCGATGTGCTGCTTAAAAAAGAAAATTTCAGTGAATCTTTTTCTTTTCTACAAAGGTCGCGTGCGTTGGATTCAAACAATGTAGAAGTGAATTTGAAACTCAGTCAGTTTTATCTTTTTTTAAAACAGAGCGAGCCCTCGATTGCACGTGCAAATGATGTATTGAAGGTGGATAGAAACAACGCAAAAGCTTATTTTTTAAAGGGAATGGCTTTCAAGGATGTTGGCGATACAACAAAAGCGTTGTCGAATTTTCAGACAGCAGTAGAGCAAAATCCTGATTTTTACGAAGCCTTTATTCAGTTGGGAATGATCAGCAGTGCTCGGCACGACCCGCTGGCTTTGGATTATTTTAATTCAGCTTTGATTCTTCGTCCCTCATCTTCAGAAGCCATTTATGCCAAAGCATGGTTTTACCAAAGAGAAGGTCGACATGGAGAGGCTTTGGATTTGTATCAATTGATACCGCAGTCGCAAGCGCAGTATTTTAACGCTCAATACAATTCGGGGTATTTGCATTTTATCAATAAAAATTACGACAAGGCACTTCTTTATTTTAGCGTTGCAGCTCAATTTAAAGTAGCGAAAGCACAATATATGAAAGGCCAGGTGTTCAGTGCTCTCGGCAAAAAAGATTCTGCATCTTTCTATTACCGCCGCTGTTTGGCTTTGGATTCAACCTTTGTAGATGCTGAAAATCGACTGAGGTAAGTGCTTAGTTTTTAAATTGCATTTCGCTCAGTTTTCTATACAGTCCATTTTCCTTTTGAGAAAGTTCTAAGTGCGTACCCAATTCGACAACTTGTCCATCATTGATCACAGCAATTTGATCGGCTTTCTTAATGGTTGCCAAACGGTGGGCAATGACTATTGATGTTCGGTTTTGCATCAGTTTGTCGAGGGCGTCTTGCACCAAGTGTTCTGACTCTGAGTCGAGAGCGCTTGTAGCTTCATCGAGAATCAGTACCGATGGGTTTTTTAGCACCGCGCGTGCAATGGCGACGCGCTGTTTTTGCCCGCCCGACAATTGTATTCCTCTATCGCCCACCAAGGTTTTATAGCCTTCGGGAAAGCCTGTGATGAAGTCGTGTGCATTTGCTTTTTTAGCTGCCTCAACTACTTCTTCATCGCTTGCGTTGGGTTTGCCGTAACGGATATTTTCGGCAATGCTTCCTCCAAATAAAATCACTTCTTGCGGCACATAAGCAATGTGACTGCGCAGTGCGCTTAGTCCATAGTTATTGAAGCCTTTATCGTCGATCAGTATTTCGCCGCTTACGGGTTGGTAAAAACCAAGAAGGAGTGAGGCAATGGTTGATTTTCCTGAGCCGGAAGCGCCAACAAGTGCCAGTGTTTGTCCTGCATTTACTTTTAAATTAATCTTGTTCAAAACGGTAACGCTCGGCCGTGATTCATAAAAGAAGCTCACCGTTTTTAATTCAATGTCTCCTTTTATTTTAAAGTCGGCTTTTACAGGAGTTGCAGTTGTTATGGCTTCTGTAGGCTCCAGCATCATGTTCATTAAGTTTTCAGTGGCACCAATTGTTTTTTGAATTTTAGCATAAAGGTCCGGAAACGACCCTATCGAGGTGCCAAGCATCACTGTAATAAATATGAATTGAAAAAATTCAGCCTGAGAAATCTCACCGGTTTGCACCAATTCAATGCCTTGCCAAATAATGAATACCACCGATCCGAGCATCACAGTGAGGATGAACGCAATGAATATTCCGCGCCAAAGCGCTGATTTTAAAGAAGTGCTGCGGATATTGTTGATGGCGTCAGTATAGGAGCTGATTTCGAAAAATTCATTGGTGTACGCTTTTAAATTTTTGATGCCCACCAAAGATTCTTCGAGGACAGAATTGGATTGGGCGGCTTCGTCTTGCGCTTTGCGCGATAATTTCTTGATAAACTTACCAAAGATCATGGCTGAAATGGCTACCAATGGTACTATGGCCAGCATGATGAGTGACAATTGTGGAGAGAAGTAGAAGATGAGTCCGAGTCCAGCAGCAATCACAATAATTTGTCGCACGAATTCGGCCAAGGTGGTCGCTAATGTTTCTTCAATTTGTTGCGTATCGGTGGCGATGCGGGAGGTCAGTTCGCCCACTTTGTTTTTGTCGAAGAAAGACATAGGCGACGACACCAAGTGCTGAAAAGCAGCAAGACGCAAGTCGCGCAAGGTACTTTGCGTTACATAACTAAAGGTGTATACTCTAAAAAACGAAAAAATAGCTTGGGCGGGAAGAAGTATGGCTAACATCATTAAAATGTTGCCCATGTTGTCACTTTGGTTGACGTGTATATCGATCGGCACAGATGCGCCATAGTTGGTGCCCAATAGTTTTCCAAGCAAAACGGGAAGTGCGATGGATGTTATGCTCGTCAATACTAAAAATACAAAGCCCACCGCATACCACGAGGAATAAGGTTTTAAGTAAATTAAAAAGCTTTTTGCTTTTTTAAAATCGGCTTTTGGTTTTTTCTCTTTAGACATGCTGCAAATTTATTGTAAACTATAGTGAATCTGTCACGATTGTGTTATTTTCTTTTTAAAAGTGAAGAGCTTGTACTTTGTTTTGCATTCTTATCTTTGTGTTGCTGTACAAGTGCAAAATGGCTTGCATACAATTATTTGCAATACTCTAGTGTTTGTTTTAAAGATGTATGTGTCATGCGGAAAACACAAGTTTTTGGATTGCCATAGTTTAGGGGATTTTTTTGCGTTTGTAAAATAATCTTTCAACTTATTTTACAAATGTTTTGCAGATCACGGAAAAACTCCTACATTTGCCACCCTGTTACAAGGAATTAAAAATTTATAGCAATGTTAAGAACATTTCAACCTTCCGTTAGGAAAAGAAAAAATAAGCACGGATTCCGTTCAAGAATGGAAACTGCGAATGGCCGTAGAGTATTAGCTAAGAGAAGAGCTAAAGGCAGAAAAAAATTAACTGTATCTGACGAGAGAAGACACAAACGTTAATATGATTTGACGATTGATATATTTAAAAAAGGAAGTTGAAAAACTTCCTTTTTTTATGTGTAAAACTTTGGAAAACTTGTTCGTTGAAACAAAGGTGATAAAATTAATTTTGCAAAATAATACAATGCGTTTAAAGAACACTGTACAAAGAGTAAAGTTGCCCGCTTCAGCCTGACTTTATTTGAATACAAGCACTTTGAACCTAAACTTTGAACTAAATAGATATGCCTAGAGATACTTCCATCAAATCGGTCCTCATTATTGGTAGCGGCCCCATCATTATCGGACAAGCGTGTGAATTCGACTATGCCGGATCACAAGCATCACGTTCATTGAGAGATGAAGGTATTGAAGTGTCATTGATCAACTCCAATCCTGCAACAATTATGACCGACCCGGTGGTGGCCGATCACGTTTACTTGTTGCCCTTGACGGTGGAGTCGATTGAGTTGATTTTAAAGGAAAGAAAAATTGATGCGGTTTTGCCAACAATGGGTGGACAAACGGCATTGAACCTTTGTATTGAATGTGATAAAGTTGGTTTGTGGAAAAAATACAACATCAAAATGATTGGTGTTGATATTGACGCTATTGAAATCACTGAAAATAGAGATAAGTTTCGTCAGTTGATGGATCAAATAGGTATTGGTCAAGCTCCTTCTCGCATTGTTCGTTCGTTTTTGGAAGGAAAAGAATTTGCGCAAGAGATCGGTTTTCCTTTAGTGATCCGTCCTTCCTATACTTTGGGTGGAACAGGCGCAGCATTTGTGCATGTTAAAGAAGATTTTGATAAATTATTGACACGCGGTTTGCACGCATCGCCGATACATGAAGTATTGATTGACAAAGCTGTTTTGGGTTGGAAGGAATTTGAGTTGGAGTTGCTTCGCGACAAAAATGACAATGTGATCATCATCTGTTCTATCGAGAACTTTGACCCGATGGGTATTCACACCGGAGACTCAATCACTGTTGCGCCTGCCATGACTTTGTCGGACAGAACCTACCAGCGAATGAGAGATGCTGCCATTAAGATGATGCGCGCCATTGGTAATTTTGCCGGAGGATGTAACGTACAATTTGCTGTTAGTCCAGATGACGCCGAAGATATTATTGCCATTGAAATCAATCCGCGCGTATCGCGTTCGTCAGCATTAGCGTCAAAAGCAACAGGTTATCCTATTGCTAAAATAGCTTCAAAATTAGCGATTGGTTATACTTTGGATGAATTGGACAACCAAATCACAAAATCGACCTCGGCATTGTTTGAACCGACAATAGACTATGTGATCGTTAAAATACCGAGATGGAATTTCAATAAATTCCCAGGTGCAGAAAGAGAATTGGGTTTACAAATGAAGTCGGTTGGTGAAGTTATGGGAATCGGTCGTTCGTTTCAAGAGGCCTTGCAAAAGGCTTGTCAGTCTTTGGAAATAGGAAGAAATGGTTTGGGTGCTGATGGCAAAGAAGAGCGCAATCAAGATACGATACTGCACAGTTTA
>CANFBW010000013.1 GCA_947444925.1 Flavobacteriales bacterium
AAGACAACAACCCGCAAATCCCCGTGTGGAACGGCACCTTTGGCGATAGATTGGCTTCGGCCGGAACCTACTACTGGGTGGTTCGATACACCGATTCATCAAATGCCACCTACGAACAAACGGGCTATGTTACTTTGTTGGGAGACTAAGTATTTGGTATTGTTGCAAGCAATGTAACAACACCAATCATTGTTCCTAAAGTTCAATTATTGCATTTTCATTTTGAGCTGGCTTATCGTATCGCAAAAAAACTTTTTTGCAGTTAAAGCAGTTGAAAAACATCCTCCCCTTTGATTATTTTTCAGTACAATGTGCGTGGTAAGCGCATAATTTTTGTCTAAAATAAATCGCAACATTTTTTTAAATACCTGTATAACACACATTTAAAAAAAACAGGTGTTGCGTTGTAAGCGCAAACAACATTTAATGTAATAATCTGTATATCAATCAATTAAGCTGTAACTTTTCCTTATTTTACTTTGTTTATACCACCGTACCACTTAAATTGCGGAGCAGGCGATCACAAAGAAGCACATAAACCTTCTTTAACTTTTAATCGTAAGTAATACAAAATGAAAATAACTCTCTTCTTTCTTCTCTTAGCGTCCACCGGATTGTTAGTGGCGCAAACTGTAGCGGTTGGCTCAGGCAGCTATACGCTTTCATTGCCAGCAGGACCAACAATTTTACCGAATAATGCAGCTCCTGGAACATCGCATTACCAAAGAGTAGACAATGTGGACAGAACGGGCGCGTTACCAAAAGTTGTTGCAGGTTTTTCTCAACCAATTGCCACCAACGATTGGTGGTCGTCAGCCATGTGGAGTTACGAAATGCCAAATAGCAACTACTACCCTGATTGGTTAATTGCTCCGTACTCTTTCTTGATGCATCCGCATCCTTTAATTATACAAGCAACGCGATATGGATTAAATGTCTCCTCTGAAAACAATCCAGTATTCTCCAATAGCGCCAATGGCGGAATGGTGGACTACCATGTTTGGAGGGAAAATCACTTATGGGTAGGGCTTGATGGCATGGATGTTCCAGCGTCTACCGGCACAAAAATAAAAAGCTACGGAGATTGGTCCGTGACCATGCAATGGGACGATGGTGCAGGAAGGGTATTGGAAGCAACCACTGGTCACGGTATTCCATACGTATATTTCAAAAAAACGGGGCCAAGCAATCCAACCTTACGCTATGTAGCAGGCACACCAACTCCTTTTGCTTCCATTTCAAATACTACTATTGAAGCCAGAGGAATAACCTTATTAGGCAAACATTATGGTGTCTTTTGCCCTCCGGGAACAATCATCAGCACCTCCTACATACTTAATATCATGGAAGGAGATATGGCTTACAACAACGTACCTCGTGATGCGCAAAAAATTCAATTACCAGCAGGACAAAACTATTTTTCTGTTGCCGTACTCCCAGATAATTCACCAGCCACCCTTGCTTATTACGCCAAATTTGCTTTTGCTTTCGTCACCGACACAAAAGTTTCATGGGAATACGATGAATGCAAATCACTTGTAAAAAACACGTTCAATTTTGTTACATCTCCGCAAGGAACTAGCACCGAAACCAAAACATTGATGGCAATGTATCGACATCAGTATAAAAACATTGATGCAACTTCATCCGCGGCCGCAACAGCATACAGTTATCCTGCAACTGCTCGTGGTGAAATGAAGGTGTATGAAGGTAGTTCCTTTGTGAATGGACACACCAACCATGGCTTCCTGCCTGGAATGCCAGATTACGGAAATTACGACAAAACAAAATTGTATAATTATGTGCAAACCGAACTCGCCAAAGGAAAAAATTACTTTTTCTATGCCGATAATCAATCATTAGCAGTATACGGTGCGGGGGTTGCACTTCTTAAAATTTGTGATTTGATTGAATTAGCTGATATGGTTGGACATACGGTTGCCCTCAACACTTTTAGACAGTGGACCAAAGATTATCTACAACGATGGTTTACCACAGGCAAAGCAGCAGCACCAAACGACGATCAATTTTATTACGATGCCACCTGGCAGTCGCTCATCGGAATGCCTTCCGCTTTTGAATCTGATCGACAGCTGAATGACCATCATTTCGGTTATGGATATTTTGTTAAAGCAGCAGCAATCGTGGCTAAATATGAGTCGAACAATACTTGGGAAACCCAGTGGGGACCAATGGTAGAAATGCTAATAAAAGATGTTGCCAACTGGGACCGCAGCAATACACAGTTTCCTTTTTTGCGCAATTTCGACCCGTATGCTGGGCATTCATGGGCTTCTGGCCATGCTAATTTCACTGCAGGAAACAATCAGGAATCCAGCTCCGAAGCGATTAACTTTGCCTCTGGTGTTGCCCTTTGGGGAACCGAAACCAACAACAAAACCTTACGAGATTTAGGTGCTTTTCTTTATGCCACAGAAATTGATGGTTACCGCCAATATTGGCAAGATGAGGACAAAGCCACATATCCTGCGGGCAACTGGTTTAATACGGCTGGTATGGTTTGGGGGTGGGGCGTCGGCTATCAAACTTGGTTTGGAAGTGGCGCATGGCCAGGACCTTATAATCCTGAATACAATCATGGCATAAGTTTTTTACCCATTAGCGCAAGCTCGCTATACCTAGGTTTGAATCAAAGCGCTGCAGCTGACAACTACAATGAAATGACAGCCAACAACCTGAATGTCAACAGCAAAATTGGCCCCCCACATACCGACTTCAAAGACATTATATGGTGTTCGCAAGCCCTATTTGATAATCAGTCGGCAAAAAGCGCCTTCGATGCAAACGAAACCACCTATATTCCGCAAACTGGAGAAACCAAAGCACATACTTATCAATGGATATACGCTTTAGATAAACTAGGAACCGTTGATGCCTCCATCACTGCCGACATGCCAACTTATGCTGTTTTCAACAAAAACGGCTGTAAAAACTACGTCGTGTACAACCCTACAGGCGCCTTTGCAAAATCAAAGGTAACCTTCTCCGACGGCCGCTGTTTTCTCTTGCCAAAGCAAGATACAATCTACGTTTTCAACAAATGTCCCGACCCAAAAAAACCAGATTCAATCTATGTAACCTGTCCCAATAATCCGGTAAAACTCATCGCCAAAGACACTCTTTGCGGCAGTAATTTTCAGTGGGACCGTAATGGCACAAGCATTGGTGGCGCCACAAAACTCAGTTATCTCGCAGCACTTGCGGGAGAATACCACCTAAGTTACAAGATCAGTGACTGCTTGGTAAAGAAAGACACGTTTAAGGTTGTATTGAAGGACACCATTAGTACATCAAACCTTAAAAAAGTATGCAATGCTTTAGGAACAGCCTATACTTTAACCTTCGATATCAGTGGTGGTGATGCTGCATCATATACTGTTAAAGTCAATGGCTCCGCGACAGGTGGACCTGGGCAACTTAACGGATCTACCTTCACAAGCGCATCCATTCAAAGTGGAAAATCATACTTCTTTTTGATCAGCGACAAAAATAACTGCGATGTTGACACCATTTCCGGAACGCAATCCTGTCTTTGCACAACCATGGCTGGAACTATGAAACAAGCCGCCTTGAAAGTCTGTGGAGATACCGCAATTGCTCGCGCCATGCACAACAATGATGAGGTCTTAGATGCCAACGATACGCTGATCTACTATTTGCACAATGGCAGCGGCGGCGCATTAGGAACAGTTTACGGCAGCGCCAACACCCCTTCTTTCAGCTATAACAACACCCTAAACTATGGCACCACTTATTATATTTCAGCTGTAGCAGGCAATAAAAACAGCAGCGGTGGCATTGACTTGAGTGATCCTTGTTTGTCGGTTGCCAAAGGAACCATAACAGTTTTTTGGCCATTGCCAAGCGCCCAACTGGGTAACGATACCGCTGTTTGTCAAGGAAGCAGTATAACACTTGATGCAGGTAACAGCGTAAGCTATCTTTGGTCAACTGCTGAAAGCACCAAAACAATTTCGGTAAATACAGCTGAGAAGTTCAGTGTGCGTTTTACCGATGCTAACGGCTGTGTTAATAGCGATACTATTGTTGTAAAAATCACCCAAGCGCCAAGTACACCCACATTCACTGAAACATGCAATGGCACCAACGATTATACTGTGAGTTTTACCATCAGTGGCGGCGACTCATTGTCATATAGCGTTCTCATGAGTCCCGGAAGTGCTGGTGGGCCAGGTATATTAAACAACAAAACATTCACCAGTGCACCTATTCCTAGCGGTACTCCCTACTCTTTCATCGTAAAAGACAAATTCAGCTGCACACCCAATACTGTAAGCGGCACAAAAAACTGTAATTGCTTCACCAATGCGGGCAACATGTCGCTTGCTACAGTAAGCGTTTGCGAAAATACCACAGCTGTAGTAGCCACCACAAGCGCTTCCCAACTTGATGGCACCGACATATTGCGCTACTATTTGCATAGCAACAATGGCACAACTTTGGGCACGGTATTCGCGAGTAACGCAACGCCTTCGTTCAATTTTGCACCTCCCCTGGCATACGGCGTCAATTACTACATTTCAGCGGTAGCAGGAAATGACAATGGCTCAGGCGCAATTGATTTAAGCGACCCCTGTCTATCAGTTGCAAAAGGAACACCAGTGGTTTTTTCTGCACTTCCTTCTTCTTCATTTGCAGGAAATGACAGCACTGTATGTGGCAATAATGCTATGCTCGCTGCAAATCTTCCTGTACACGGCACTGGTATTTGGACACTTAGCGCAGGCACTGGAAACTTCACCAACATTACCTCACCCAACAGCTCAGTAAACGGCATATCCACTGGAAGCAACACCTATACCTGGACCATCATCAGTGGAACCTGCCCACCCACCTCGAGTAACGTGACGATCAAAAGTGATGCGCTTCCAAGTCCTTCGCTTGCAGGCACGGCGCAAGAAATTTGCACCAACGAAAGCGCACTCGCAGCAAACATGCCAACTGTAGGTATTGGATCATGGACAGGCAGCGCAACCATCAATGATAATTTGTCGGCAACATCAAAAGTATCAGTGCTGCAAATCGGAGACAATACTTTCACCTGGACAATCAGCAATGGTGTTTGTCCGCCGTCAGTATCCAACGTCATTGTGAAAGTGGATGCACAACCGATTAACGACAATGTTTTCGCAGCAAAGGAAATTTGCGGAACAAGCGGCGCCATCGCTGCAACGGCACCAAGCATAGGTACTGGCGCATGGTCAATCAGCGGGGGAAGCGCCACAATTGACGATGTAAACAGCAACAACACAACGGTGAGCGGCCTGCAACAAGGCGACAATGAAGTGCTGTGGACAGTGAGCAATGGAACTTGTCCAAGCGTAAGCAAAACCCTCCACATCAGCACCAAACCACTCCCTGCACTAAACCTCGGTAAAGATTCAACCCTATGCGACGGAGACCATGTGCTCCTGAGTGCCGCAAGCGCTTCGGCTCCATACACCTATAGTTGGCAAGACAACAGTACTGGGTCACAATATTTGGCGACGAAACCGGGGCAATATTTTGTAAGTCTAAAAGCAGCTGACTGTCCGGCAGTGAGTGACACCGTCGTTTTCGATAACAATTGTCCCTACCATTTCTACTTGCCAAACGCTTTCACACCAAATGGCGACAACAAAAACGAAGTATTCAATGCCAATGCCTATAACATCCTAAGCTTTGAAATGGATATTTTCGACCGATGGGGAGAAAACATATACTCAACAAGTGACCTAGAGAGCGGATGGAATGGCAAAAGCCGGTGGGGAAATGATGCCCAAATAGACGTTTACGTTTACAAAATCAACTTTACAGTACTGTCCCAAAACGACAAAACTTTATACAAATCTATCATAGGAAGAGTGTCTCTTATCAGATAATTCAATCATCTAAGTCCATAGAAAAATGAAACATTGTTTTCCACCATCAGTAAAAAGTCCACTACGTAACTTAATAAAAACAGCATTGATGACTAAAAAATTCATTGCCCTACTTTTCGCCTTAGTGCTTTGCCTGCCCTACTTTTCTAACGCACAAGAAGCCCTTATTTTGGATGAAGCCAGTAAAGACGACTACGTCATTGAAGGCAATTCCACCGTGGTTTTAGAAGACCCGAGCAATGAACTCACATTTGAGCAAGTGAGTAGCGAAGACTATCAATCAAAATTTTTACCACATCACATTGCAGAGCGCTTCGACTTTGTTGAAAATCCAGAATCGACCTATTGGATAAAATTTAAATTGCGGGCAAACACAGTACTTCGCAAACACTACGTTTTAGAAAACAGCGACTCTCACATCGACAATTTTGAATTGTACAAACCTGGAAACAGTAGCGCTAATGTTTACATCAAAGAAAAAGCAGGTTTCGCTTCAAACTTTGGAATACGCAAATATTCACACAAAAACTTTGTCTTTGATATTTCACCAAGCACTACTGTGCAAACCTATTTTGTGCGCATAAAATCCGCAAACCACAACCCCTTTATTTTTAAAATTCGAGCCACTTCTTCTTTCTCAAGTTACGCTTTGGCGGAATATTACTTATTGGGCCTTTTCTACGGAATTTTAGGTATAATGGCGATATACAACTTCATCATGTTCTTATCCTTACGAGACAAAGTGTATTTGTACTATGTGCTTTACGTAATTTGCGGCGCGCTAATTTCAATGGCCGAAGATGGTTTGGGCTTTCAATACCTATGGCCAAATAGCCCCGCAGTGAACTCATTTGTAGCGCAAACCGCACCACTACTTTTACTCTTGAGCTTTACGGTTTATGCAAAGCAATTCCTGGAATTGAAAACACTTTTGCCAAAAACAGACAAGATCCTCAATTACATTATGATAGGATATGTGTGTTTCTATATGGTCAGCGTAACAACTGGAATGCAGTTCGCTTATGAAATATATCTACTTCCCTATCTATTCCTATACGCCACCTCCATTGTTTGCATAAAAAAAGGACTACACCAAGCCCGCTACTTCATTTTGGGATATTCATTCATGATCTTGACCATCATCAATTTTACCTTGCGAATGAGTGGATTTATTAGATGGGACAACATCATTTTCATTTACTCCTTTAACATTTGTCTCGTATTCGAAATTGTAATTCTCTCCATCGCATTGGGTGACCGAATTAGATTGATTCGCGCCAAACAAGAAAAAGCACAAGAAAAAATCATTGAACACTTGAAAGAAAATGAACTACTCAAAGACAAAGTAAACCGTGAACTTGAAGAAAAAGTTTTGGAAAGAACACGCGACCTCGACGAAAGAAACTTGGAGTTAAAAGATGCCTATGAGGAAATCAATCGATTCAATGCCTTACTGGATGCCGACAATAAAGTGCTCAAAACCAACGTAAAGGAGTTGTCAAAAGCCCGCGTTTTGATGAAAGAAGTGAACTTTGAGGAATTCAGCAGAATATTTCCCGACAAAGACAGCTGCTTGAAATACCTTATCGATTTAAAATGGTCAAAGGGTTACGCATGCAAAAAGTGCGGTAATACCAAATGGTGCGAAGGCAAAGACGACTTCTACCGAAGATGCACGAAGTGCCGCTATGATGAATCGCCAACTGTTGACACCATCTTTCATAAACTGAAATTTCCCATCAATAAAGCATTCTATCTGCTCTTTTTGGTATTTGCCAATAAAGAGAAAATCACTTCGCTGGAACTTTCCAACATATTGAGTTTACGCCAAAGCACTTGCTGGACTTTCACAAAAAAGATTCATGAGATTTTGGCTTCTCGCAAGAAGATAAGTCACAACGACCAAGATGGTTGGGGAAAATTAGTACTTAACGAAGAAGATGATAAAGCAATAAAAACAAATGAAACTTCTATTTAATACGCTCGTATTAATTGTTAGCTAAGTGCAAAAGACACAATAGCAACAATGGTATTTGTCTTTTAAAATCAGCCCTTTGCTACAATACGAATTGTTTATTAAGCGCAAATTAACTTAGTTTAACACTCTACTAATCAATTAGTTACGAAAAATAAATCTTCAATTTTACTTGACCTTCGAACAAATAACACTTATCATTGTCTCATAAACTAATACTCTATACCATGAAAAAAAATTTACTCTCTATTTTAAGCGCAGTTTTTTTAGGAATCAGCGCTAACGCACAAACTTTCTTATACAGCAACGACTTCTCTACAGCACCAGTTCCAACAGGAAGCGGCGCATTCACACACGCAGGCGATGGCTCTGTTTGGACAATCACAGCAGCTGGTCATGATGAATGGGATGTAATTGAACTTGCATTTCCTTCAGCGCTGAACTTCAAAACTTCTGGAGCTAAACCAGTAGTGAGCATAACCGCTACCACAAATCAAACCGTTGCTTTCAGCTTCACATTAAAAGATGGCAGCGGCAATCATTCTGATGCACTCGGAGATCTTCCTTCAGCTCCTACAACTATGAATATCATTAAAGACGCAACCGTGGCAACTTACTCTTGCAATTTTGCAGGTGGTTTTGATGATTTACATGGCGGACCAGAAGGCTCTTACAAAGGAAAAGTAGATTCAACAAACATTGTTGGCATAACTTTCAGAGTGAACGCTGGATGGGCTTCAAGCCAATGGACTTACCACCACGGTTTAGGAGATGCTGCTACATACAAATTGGCATTAAACGGCACCATTAAAATTGACAAATTAACCGTTGGTGAAATACCAGCTGGTGTTGCGGTAAACAACAACAGCAATTCAATGAATGTTTTCCCAAACCCTGCAACAGGTGTTGTGAACGTAACATTGAACAACCCAAATTCTGAGTTACAAACCGTTTCAATTTCAAACGTGTTGGGTCAGCAAGTATATAACAACCGAACAAGCAACTCAAACATCACTGTTGACTTATCTGGATTAGAAAAAGGACTTTACTTAGTAAGCACTCAATCTAAAGAAGGCATTACTACTAAAAGATTGTTTTTGAACTAAAGACAACACTATACCCCTAGTGAGAGAATAATGAGAAATCATTATTCTCTTTTTTTTTGCTAGTACACCATGAAAACACTATCGATTAAGCACAATAGCGCCCGAACTTTCTACACCGAGTTACACATCAACCTCACGCTAAAGCGACAAATGCAGCGCTGTCCATCAGCAGTTTTTAAGATCGATTGCCTTCATCAAATACTTTGAAGGAATTATCCCCACTTTCAATATGGATGTCTGTGCTTGCCCACAATACAAGTATGCTAACGCAGCAAAACCAGCGAACACAATCAAATACTACACTAAATGCACAAAATATACATCAAAGATTACGCAACAACAGCTAGAACGAAAATTGAAAGCATTGAGATACCACAAACACCTGACACGTCTCACTAAAAACAATACCATCATCCATTGTGGCAGATTTTATAAGACTATTCCTATTAACGAAACAAAGAAAATCAAAGTATTTCATTGCAGTGACAGCGGCAATGCTTTCCAACAAGCGCTGTTAGCACATTGACTACTAATAATAAACACCCCACACAATGCCTTTGATGTTTCTAAAACCCATCGAAATGGGCATTTGAAAAATAACTATAGAAAGCAGCGCTTGGCATATCTTTAATAATAGCAAACATTAATTCAAAGCTTCCGTATAGACCCACTATTACATGATGAAAATTAAATAATCAAAGCTTTGCATTTAAAAAAAACCAAAGTTGCTGTTGCAAGATGTATCTACAAAGAATAAACCGCAAGAAATGCTCAATGAAATACAAAACAAATACAAAGAGAAAAGGAACTAAATCTTACACCATCGTACATAAAAACGTGCTACTTAAACGATATTTATACTAACGTATGACTCCCCTTAAACCTTCAATAACAGAGTTTTACAAACAAAATAGATTGCATTTTAAGCGCACACAAAATCTAATTAAACGATTGATTTTCAGATTTTTATGTGTTATTAGATTAAAAAAAATAGTTTTAATTTCACTTGATTAATGCCCATTTATGATCTATACTTGTTTTGATAACAAACTAAAGCACTTCAATCAATGAAAAGGTATCTAGTATTAATAGCAGCTTTTGTTCTAATTGGATCCTTTGCGTTCACAACTCCGCAAAGCGATGAAACGGAAAGTTACTACGTCTATGCTGATGGATTTGTGCACGGCATCCCTACTGGTTTTATGGGCGAGCACGACGGTAAGAGCTTAAAACTCGATGTATCATGCAAAACAGAACCGTATAAAGGAGAAAGTTGCTTAAAACTTGCTGTAGACAACTCTGAAACTTGGAGAGGACTTCACATTCAATTCACAGGCGCTTGGAATGCACAAATGCGTGAAGACGCAAAACTACCAGATCTTACGCCCTATGACAAACTCGAATTTTACGCCAAAGCAGATCCCGTAAATGGAGAGCCATACATTTTAAGCACCATCGGTATTGGCGGGGGAGGTGCACCCGAAGACAAAGTGGAAGACTCCTACTTAGAAATTGGCAGTACCTGGAAAAAATACAGCATCAGCATCAAAGGAGCCGATTTCAAAAGAGTAAACACCCTATTGTTTATGGTGCTCCCAGTAGGAACCCTTTACCTTGACGAAATTCGTTTTACAAAAAAAATAAAAAAATAAGCTTTGACTATGCTGAGATACAACCCAATAAAACTAATGACCATCCTCTTCCTTGCTTTGCTAGGGAGCGCATGCTCCACGGTAACTATGGTGGAACAAGAAGATCTATACGTACCGGAGTCGGAAATGGTCACGATAGACAACACGTCAACCATTGACAATGGCTATAAACCATCACTTAAACGCAAAGGCTGGGAGTTAATTTGGGCAGATGAATTCAATGACAAGAAACTTGACACTAGCAAATGGAACTACGAAGTTAATGGCGATGGCGGCGGCAACAATGAATTACAGTACTACACTGCATCGCCGAACAACGTTTACATGTTAGAGAACAAATACCTCGTGCTCAAAGCCATCAAGCAAAATTACAAAGGCAAAATGTATACATCAGGGCGATTAAACACAAGATACAAACATGGTTGGATATACGGCCGTTTTGACATACGCGCTAAAACGCCAGTACAACAAGGTATTTGGCCGGCCATTTGGATGCTTCCTACCGACTATGTTTATGGAACGTGGCCTCAAAGTGGTGAAATTGACATCATGGAATCGGTAGGTCATCAGCCAAAATCATGCGTGGGCACAATGCACTTCGGACAACCATGGCCCAACAATTCTTACAAAGGAAAAACTATTGACGTCGCTGAAGGCGACCTTTCTACTGCCTTTCATTTATATTCAGTAGAATGGGAGCCCAAAGAAATCAGATGGTACATTGACGACAGCTTGTATTCCACTATGACACCAGCCAACACAGATCCGCAGAGATGGCCCTTTGACCAAACATTTCACATGATATTGAACTTAGCGGTTGGTGGGCAATGGCCAGGTCCGCCAGATGAGAACACCACATTCCCAAAATACATGTACGTAGACTATGTACGTGTATACCAAAAAAAATAAATACTCATTATAACTTATTGAAATAATGCATATTAAAATAAAAAACAAACGTATTCTGAACCTACTTTTCATTTGCTGTGCGGGCGTGAGCCAAGTGAATGCACAACAAAGTGAAGCAGATTCCTTGAAACAAGTTTTCACCCCTTGGGCAATGGTTAGAAAATCTTTGGTGCGCGTAAACACATCCGATGGAATTAGCTCTCCCATTGAAAAAGGCCTATTCAAAGACTTCCTAAGCGGGATTCAAACCGGAGGTTACTACAGAGGTTTTTTCTACAATAGAGACATGAATCAAACCTATGGAGATGGCGCCAAACGCAGTATGAATGTGGGCGATGGTTACTATGACCCTACTATGTTTTTATACGTTGGGGGCCAACCAAGTCCTACGATGAGTTTTGGTACCGAAATCATGATAGGCAATCCATTTCTTGTTTACAAGGGACCAGGAATTGGTGGGGCTCCCACCGTGAGTCCATTTTTCTCAGCTGTTTTAAGAGGAAACATCAGCACCCCAATCGGTAATTTCTTTTTAATTGCTGGTGGAATTGAATGGACTAAATTAACGCCTTTCACATTTGGCGCCAACGTAGGCCTAAATCGCTTTAGTATCTTCGAGCGCCGACCGTGGGATCCGGCAGGAAATGTAAAAACACGTTACGCCTCCTATTACTATAGTGGATCAATTGCTCAGGACAACAGATTTGGCACCCAAGCTTTCAAAGGCTTTATGTTGACGGGTTTGATCACTAAAATCAACACCAATGTGGATGTGTTTTACGGAAAAACTGGTGCTAACGGCGGAATCAGTAGAGAAAATGAAGTAAAACCTTCTCAAAACTTAGGCGTCCGTTTGAAGAAAAACTTCAAAGACAATATGTATGTAAGTTTGAATACATTCAACAACTTCAATCGGTCTGACAGTCTTAAATCAACTAACGATGTTCAGTGGAATATTTTCACGAGTGAATTTTCATTCAAAATAAAAGACATTTCCCTGAAAGGAGAAATAGGTGGAGGACGCTACATGAGTCCGACCTACAAGGAAGACTGGAGTGAAGGTATCATTTTAGATTTATCGATTCCAAAAAAATACACGCTCATTCCTTTAGATTTTCGTTACTACACCATTGGAAAAAGTTTCACCAGCAACGTTGCCAATTTCAACAATACCACCATCAAAGAAGTGTACACCGGGTACCAAGGAAATACTGGCACGTCTTCGCTGCAACCCTTTGGTCCATCTCTCGACAATGTGGGTGATTTGGCCAACAATAGAATGGGAGGTGCTGTAAACACTAACTTCAAAGTCGGGAAATTGATGGTGTCAACCGGCACTCAGATTTCAGCAGAAAAAGAACTTATGGCGAACAGCACAGTGTTAAATTACAGCCACAGAGTCAATAGTTTATTATGGTCGAGATTGCCCGGATATTTCCCTATTCCAGCAATGTTTGGACCGAACAACAGAGTAGGCACTTACTATAGAGGCGCTTACGAACAAGTGCATGTAAATGACACGACGAACAAAGGCAAAGCGCAATTCAAAAGGTTTTACAATGCTTTCGATTTTCAGTTGAAATACAAAATGTCTGTTTTAAATCGCGATTTGTATGTTAACTACCTCGGGACATTTAGTTCGGTGCAAAAACAATTTTCAGCTTTCACTAAATTTGACAATAGTGCTTACATCAGAGCTCAATACCACGAAATGGATGTATACTATCAAATACATAAAAATTTCATTCTCACGCTATACGGAGGCATAGAACTGATTAAAGGGAATAATGAAACTGATTTGGGCACAAATCTTTTGCCTAGAGATCAGATCGGGAAAGCAATTGGGGTCGGTTTCGATTTCTCCCTTTCAAACTCAACCACCCTATACCTCCGTCAAAGATGGTTCTCTTTTGAAGACAAAAATTTCGCCACTGAGAAATTCTCTGGAAATGAAGGCACTCTCGAATTAAAAGTAATGTTTTAAAGAAAACAACTATGAAAGGCTCCTCATTCCAGCATAGACCAATGAATTTAAGTCATGGCATAAAAGATGACAAAAATAAACACATGCAACTTATGAAAAACTTATATACACCTACCATGAATAAAAAAACAATAGTACTTTGTTTGATGCTCATCAGTATTCAGTTCTTGAATGCGCAAGATGATAAAATCAAATTCGGCGCGTATTCCAGAGCGTTTCAACAAATAAATACACTTGGTAACCCTGGCGACAAAAATGCCAATCATACCGCAAACGGAAATGTATTGATGGACTTAGGCATTAATATCAATCCGGATAAAAAGACGGAAATTCAAGCCATTGTCCGTTTTAGCAATAATTTCAGTGGCTTCTATACTGCAGGAGCAGCTGCAACTTTGCGACAATTATACGTAAAGGGAACTGTAGCCAAATATTTCAACTATCAGGTTGGGGACATGTACATGAAATTAACTCCTTACACTTTCTTCAATAACAGTTCAGAAGGATCGGTGAATGAAGCGACTATTTTTAGCGACTTGCGAAGAGATTACACCAACTACGAAAACTTAAGCGCAAGAGGCAATGCATGGTGGCAACAAGGAGCTGCAACAAACTTCGCTTTTGCCTTCAACGAAACTTTCATAGATTCAATTAAAGTAGATGCTTTCTTTTTGCGCAACAGAGCCAGCTATGCTACCTTCCCATCTGCTTTTCATGCCGGCGGAAAAATAACAATTACGCAGAGCCCACGCTTAAAAATTGCAGCCAACTATGTTGACCTATTTGATGTGGCGGCGAGCCTAAAAACAGATACTGTACTGCTATACAACCCAGTCGCAACAGGAGAAATCAATTACAAAATAATCAATGGCGCAAACACTCAGTTATCATTGATCGGCGAAGGCGGTTACTCCGAAAACGCGCACAGCGCTTTCAAATCAGGAAGTACGATTGGTTATTTCTGGGACGCTGGATTACAGTTGAATTTAAAGAAACAACACTTAATCATCAGTTCAAACTACATTTATGTAGCTCCTGAATTCTACAGTTCAGCAGCGCAAAGCAAACGAGTGAACTACAATAACACCGTTTCAAATTTTCAATTGTATAGTGACACAATGCCCCGCGGCATAAGCGTATTTGATTTAATGAGAGACCCAGGTATCTACAACCAAAAAATATCAAGAAGTTTAATGTCATATAATCCCATGTACGGAAATGCTCAGCCATATGGAAAAGCAACTCCTAATAGAACTGGACTTCAATTGAACATGCAATACAAAGATTCTTTAGAGAAAATTGTAGCCGATGTTGACGCGGCTTACTTGTCAGAGATCGCTGGTGTGGGGTCCAAACAATACAGAACATTCCTGGTTCTGAAAGGGGCTATTGACTTCAATATTCACAAGTTCTTCGATTGGAAAAAACGACTTATTGTGACTACTGGATACAGCTTCGAATCCACAAACAGAAGTGGCGCTGATGCAGAAAAAGTTAATCTGTCGAACAATTTACTGGACCTTGGTTTAGAAGTAGAAGTATTTAAAAAGATGAGTGTTTTGGGAGGTTATAAAATGCTGACATCAAAAGGAAATGAATTTATTTCCGTTAGAAACGTTTACAATGACGTAATTGTAAACAACAACTCAACAAATATGAACGTAGCGCAAACAATTATTGCTTTTGGATTGAAATACCGTTTCAGCGAAAAATCATATTTAACCATTCAAGATCATTTGTTCTCTTATCAGGACAAAAGCGCAAGTAATAAAAACTACTCGCTGAGTCAGATTTTAGTTATGTTCAACATGAACTTTTAATTGCAAAAATTATGAAGTACTTCTCATATATACCCGCTGGTCTAATTGTCCTTCTGCTGTTTGCAGTCGGCTGCAGAAAAGACACACTAGGACCTTCGCTTGTTGAAATGCACGGTCCGGTTACAGTAACTGAACCCTTCTCCGCAAGCAAGAACTCCGTTGATTTTTCTAAAAATGAACAGGTACATTTTACTGCAAAATTTGAAAACGATGCAGCATGGATCGTTACAGTTAAAGGCCAGATAAGCGGCGCTGTAAAAACTTTTGAGGGCGCCTCTAAGAGTGTAGATATTTCCAATTCAGTATGGACGGGTTATGCCAACACTATTCCTTCTTTTCAGGTAGAACCGGTAACAGCAACCTTGTCCTTTAAATACACCGCCGATACTTTTAAAACAACAATCAATGCCACAGGCTTGAGAGATCTAGATAAAAATGCGGTTCTCATTACCGATTTTTCTCATTTTAAATTTATACATCAATGGGATGTAGATGCCAATCACAACTTAATTAAAAATGCGGACTGGAAATACATCGATACCGCTTATAAAGCCTTCCCAAAAGCTGATGGTGGAGTGTATTGCACAATGGTTGGTCATCCATGGGTGGCATCAAATATGGATCCTTATATAAACTATTTAGACCTCACGAGTATTAATCCCCTAGTGCAAAACGCACCTTATTACCCACTACCAGCTGACTCAAATTCAGTTTACTTCAATGTTATGGTATATGGTACAGGAACGGCATCCACACGATTGCTCATAAATTTTCAAGAAGACCACATCACCTGCAGACACGCTGATATTGCTGTGAATTGGGAAGGATGGAAACTATTGAGTTACCGCTATGCTGATTTACTTGATAATGTTACAACACCAAACCAACCCAACAAAATTACTATGGTTTCTTTTGTATTACTTTCATCTGCCACTGGTCCATATCCTGGAGACAAAGCATATCCTACTCCACCTACAAATAAACCATTTGAAGATAAAAATCCATTTATGGTAGGAGTAGCATTTGACCATCCAATATTTACTTTACACACGCCCTACCAACCATAATTTTCTAAGCACAAAAAAATAAAAACCATATTGTGAATATTAAACTCATACCCCTATCCTTGTTGTGTCTGTTTTACACGACATCTCCCGCTCAGCAAAATGCTGACGAAGCTACAATCGACAAGCTGATTGCTCAAATGACACTCGCTGAAAAAGTGGGACAAATGACACAGTTAACCCTCGACAAAGTAGCCAAAGGCAAAGAATTTGACGACAACAAAACCATGGAAATAGATCCGCAAAAATTGGATTCTGTTTTGTTGCACTACCACGTTGGATCCATTTTAAACACAGGAACATACGCGCTTCCACGCGAAAAATGGTACGAGCTAATTTCTCAAATACAAAAAGTTGCTACGCAAAAAACACGAATGAAAATTCCTGTCCTGTATGGCATCGACGCCATACACGGCGCAACATTTACTGCTGGCTCTACCATCTTTCCACAGGAGCTGGCAATGGCTGCAACTTGGAACCCTTCGCTGGTTGAAAAAGCAGGAGCGATCTCAGCCTACGAAGTACGTGCATCGGCTATTCCGTGGAATTTCTCACCCGTATTGGATTTGGGCAGACAACCCCTCTGGTCTCGCTTTTTTGAAACCTTTGGCGAAGATCCCTACCTCGTTGCACAAATGGGAAAGGCCATCATTCACGGCTATCAAGGAGATGACTTCAACCATCCCGAAAAAGTTGCTGCCTGCTTAAAACACTACGTCGGCTATAGCAATTCGGTATCAGGAAAAGACCGCTCGCCCATTTTAATGCCTGAACGTTTGTTGAGAGAATACTATTTGGTACCCTTTGCTGAAGCAGTGAAAAATGGCGCGATGACCGTAATGGTGAACTCAGCCGAAATCAATGGCACACCCGTGCACGCCGACTACCACATCATCACCGAAATACTAAAACAAGAACTAAAATTCGACGGTTTTGCTGTTACCGATTGGGAAGACATCATTATGTTGTACTCGGTGCACAACGTTGCCGCAAACTACAAAGACGCTGTTGCAATGGCCATCAATGCAGGCATCGATATGAGCATGACGCCATCTGACGTTACTTTTTGCAAACTACTGATTGAAAACGTAAATGAAGGCAAAGTTGCCATGAGCAGAATCGACGATGCCGTGAGAAGAATTTTACGTGTGAAAATAAAATTGGGTTTGTTTGAACACCCTTACTACGACGCTAAAATGTATCCTAAATTTGCTTCCCCTGAATTTAGCAATCAAAATTATTTAACGGCCTTAGAAAGTGTAACGCTATTGAAAAACAACAACAACATCATGCCATTGTCTAAAGGCAAAAAAGTTTTGGTAACAGGTGCTGGCGCCAACTTGCTGAATCCCTTAAATGGAGCATGGACCTATACTTGGCAGGGTGTTGAAACTAAACACAATCCAAAAGACAAAAAAACAGTTTTGCAAGCCATACAAGATGAACTAGGAGCTGACAAAACAATATATGTCGAGGGAACAAGCTATGACAAAGATATCAATACAGCAGAAGCTGTTAAACAAGCCCAAAACGCCGACTACATTGTTGTTGTTTTGGCAGAAAAACCAAGTGCAGAAAAACCTGGAGACATCGAAGATCTAACCATGGACAGAACGCAACTCAACCTGGTGAAAGAATTGGCTAAAAGCGGCAAACCCATCGTACTGGTCTTGTTGGAAAACCGCCCGCGCATCATTTCTGAAATAGAGCCCTTGGCTGCAGCCGTAGTAATGGCCTACCACCCAGGAAATGAAGGCGGAAGAGCTATAGCAGAAATCTTATTTGGCGATGCCAATCCGAGTGGAAAACTTCCTTTTACCTACCCGCGTTTCACTGGTTCTTTCACAACCTATGATTACAAAAAATCGGAAACCCGCGACATTAATTTTAAATTCAATGCAGTCAATCCTCAGTTTACTTTCGGTTCAGGATTGAGCTACACCACATTTCAATATAGTGATTTAAGCATTGACAAAACAAAAATAACATTGAACGACAGCCTTACTGTTACTGTGAAATTGACCAACACGGGCGCACGCGAAGGAAAAGAAGTGGTGCAAATGTATGTTCGTGACGAAGTCGCATCAATTACACCCTCGAACAAGCGCTTGAGAGCCTTCTCTAAAGTGAATTTAAAGGCCGGAGAGAGCACAACACTAAGCTTTGTTATTCACCCTAAGGACTTGGCATTTGTAAATGCTAAAAACGAATGGATCACCGAAGCTGGAGATTTCACCGTGATGATAGATGGAATGAGCAAAGGATTTTTGTTGAGTAAATAACAAAACACATACTATAAAACGAAAGAAGCAATCTCTAAAAGGGATTGCTTCTTTCGTTGACCATTTATTAGTTCTCCATCAATATAATACCCATATTGCATGCTAATAAAACGATCAAACACCATCTAATAAAAAATTTATTTGCTCTTCTTTTTCTTTTGATAGTGTTACTAACAGGAGCCTGCACAAAGAAAGCCAACACAAACACCGTTCAATCGTCCAATACCGCGAAGAGAATGGGTTTGTAATCCAACTATTTAATAGTCTTAATCACTTTATCAACGTTAGCTTTAAACACCAGACCGCGATTGTGCAAAATACGATCCACGTCCCTACGGACACAACAGCTTTTAGAGCTATTTTTTATTGTGCTGATAACTTCAAAATTTAAATGGATGACAATTCCAATAAAAAGCAGAAAAAATAATTATATTTGATTAAATAAACCGTGTACGAACACACTATGTAGATATGACCAGTAACGTGCTAACATGGGGAGAGGTGATGTTGAGATTGTCGTCACCAAATAACCAAAGATTTTCGCAAAGCGAATCCTTTGAGGCTTGCTATGGCGGATCAGAAGCCAACGTAGCCGCATCTTTAGCAAAACTAGGGATACCATCGTCCTTCGTTACTCGTGTTCCAAAAAACGACTTGGGAGAAGCGGCACTTTCCACTTTTAATTATTACGGTGTGGATACTTCGGCAAGTAGCATTGGTGGTGACCGACTGGGATTGTACTATTTAGAAAAAGGTGTTTCCTCTCGACCGGGAAAAGTAATTTACGACCGTGATCTTTCCTCCTTTGCTACAATACAGCCTGGAATGATCAACTGGAAAAAAGTATTTAAAAACATTCAGTGGTTTCACTGGAGTGGTATCACTCCGGCCTTAAACAAAACTATGCCTGCTGTTTGTTTAGAAGCTTTGAAAGTTGCCACTGAAATGGGAATCACAATATCCTGCGATTTAAATTACCGCGCCAATTTGTGGAAGTACAACAAAAAAGCAAATGAAGTATTGCCCGAACTATTGCAATACGTTGATGTATTGTTTGGTGGAAAAGGTGATTCGGAATTAATGCTGAACATAAAAATCAAAGAAAAAGATGCTCACGAAAAAGTATTTGCATTGTGGCAAAAAGAATTTCCGCGCATAAAAACAATAGCCTCCACTGGCCGCACTGAGGCAAATGCAAGCAAATGCAATTGGCAGGGATTCATTTGGCAAGACAAGCGTTTGTATACTTCCACGCAATACCACATCTCACACATTGTTGATCGCGTTGGCGCAGGTGATGCCTATAGCGCTGGAATTATTTATGGATTGCTCAAAAACAAAAATGATTTACAAAAAGTGGTGGAGTTTGCCACAGCTGCTTCCTGCTTAAAATACAGCATTGTTGGCGATGTAAATTTAGCAACAGTGAATGAAGTTGAACAACTTATGCTTGGCAATGCAGGCGATAGAATAGCACGTTAACTATGGAGAAATATCAACATACATTTTCCACATTAAATGAAACCAGAATGATTCCGGTTTTTTATCATGCTGATTTATCAACTTGCGAAAAAATCATTGAAGCCTGCTACCACGGAGGCGTACGCGCATTTGAATTTACCAACAGAGGAGACAATGCACTGGAACTTTTTAGCGCATTAAAAAAATATTGCAGCACAAATTTTTCTGATTTGCTTCTTGGCGCGGGATCAATTTTAACGGTGAAAAATGCACACGACTTTATCCACGCCGGAGCCGATTTTATTGTGTCGCCAATATTGAAAGAAGAAATATTAATTGCTTGTCGACAACAAAACATTTATGCCATTCCAGGGTGTATGACATTGTCGGAAATTGCACAAGCACAAGAATGGGGCTCCGACATTATTAAACTTTTTCCTGGATCGGTGCTCGGACCACAATTTGTTTCGGCCGTACTAGGCCCAATGCCAAAATTAAAATTAATGCCCACTGGTGGTGTTGAACCCACCAAAGAAAATTTGCAAGCTTGGTTTCAATCGGGTGTTGTTTGTGTTGGAATGGGATCACAATTGCTATCGAAAAAAATAATAGCCAGTGAAAATTACTCGCAACTCACTACGGAAATAAAAACTATTTTATCCATCATCAACAGCATTAGCAAATGAATGCACCTATAGGCAAATACAGATGGCGAATTGCTTCTTTGTTGTTTTTTGCAACAACAATAAATTACATTGATCGTCAGGTTTTAGCGCTCGTAGCTACCGACGATGGATTTATTCGTGATGTTGGTTTGATGGGTAGCGACGGGAAAATTAACAAAGAACTTTTTGGCTATTTGGATGCCGCATTTAAAGGAGCATATGCCTTGGGATTTTTGCTGATGGGAAATGTTTTGGATAAGTTGGGGAGCAAAAAAGGATTTAGTATTTCTATTGTATTATGGAGCATCGCCGCTGCGGGACACGCCTTAGCAAGATCCATTTTCGGCTTGGGCATCGGTCGCTTTTTTTTAGGCATTGGAGAAGCCGGAAACTTTCCTGCCTGTGTAAAAACAGTCGCCGAATGGTTTCCAAAAAAAGAACGCTCCTTTGCCACTGGTTTGTTCAATGCCGGTTCAAACATCGGAGCTATTCTTGCGCCTTTAATGGTGCCCTTCTTAGTCATTCAATATGGTTGGCAAAGTGCATTCATTGTTACGGGAGCATTAGGATTTATTTGGTTGATTTTTTGGATCATCACTTACAAAAAACCAGAAGAACATTCCAAACTTTCCAGTGAAGAACTAGCATACATCAACAGCGACAAAGAAGTAGAACCTAAAAATAAAATTGGTTGGTTTAAATTACTGACCTACAAACAAACCTGGGCTTTCGCTTTCGGACGAATGTTCACCGATCCTGTTTGGTTTTTGTTTTTAACGTGGCTGCCCATTTTCTTTAAAGAGGAACACAACGTTGATTTGAAATCAATGTTTATCCCCATGTTGGTGATTTATCTCATCTCTGACGCCGGAAGTATTCTCGGTGGATGGTTCTCCTCCAACTTGATTAAAAAGGGGTACACAGTTAACAAGGCGCGAAAATTAACCATGCTCATTTGTGCGATAGCAGTCACTCCAATTTTCTTTGCTTCTATTACGTCAAACATCTACATAGCAATTGCATTGATTTCACTCGCCACAGCAGCGCATCAAGCGTGGAGCGCAAATTTACTGACTACGGTTTCTGATTCTTTTCCAAAATCAGCAGTAGCTTCTGTAGTTGGAATTGGCGCAATGACAGGCGCTTTGATGGGCATGATAGTGGCTGCGTTAACAGGATTGATCTATCAGGAATTCGGACCAATACCTTTGTTTGTTTTTGCGAGCTGTGCTTATTTGCCTGCGCTATTCTTGTTGAATCGCTTCAACAAAACATTGGAACCAATTGAAATAAAATAATTATTTTCTCACTATCGGATTTTCACTTCTATCTACTTCATTTTTCAAAAAGGAAATGAAGGCTTCTCTATTCGAAAATTTCTTATCGTTCAATTCCCAACACGCATAAAAGCGATAGGAAAGAGGAAGAGTTGTTGATACAAATTGGACAGCGAAAGTATTGGTAACATCGGAATTTACGTTGGGTGTTTTGTAAAATCCGGCACAATCAGTTTTCTTTGAAACTACTGCCATACCGAGGTATTCGCCATTGAAAGCTTGTTTGTCATGTGTATAGAAAATGCTGTGGTTCAAATAATTTTCTTGATACATTGTGTCCGAATGCAAATTCACAATACCTACCACCAACTGCATATTTTTTGGCATTTCAGAAATTGAAATCTCATTGTTATAAAAATATTTTCCTGCGCTGATTTCTACTTTATGATGAATGTTAATGAGCTGAGAATCCACCATAAAATTATTGTAGTTCAAGTTGAAAGTGGTTTGCAATATTCCTTCCGACAATCCATCAAAATTGGATTCTTTGTATTGTGAAACACGATATAGAGAATCCACATTTTTAACAGCAATGGCGCCTGCTCCTAAAGAAGAACCCACTTTTAAAATATCCATGCCCCAAGATTGCAACTCGTGATAATTTTGATCAACACCTACTCGATCTAAAATCATTCCAGGCAATTTTTTTCCGAAAATATCGATGCCATTTCTCTCATCAAAATAATTTCGAAAAGCCACTTTATCATTCTCCCAACCCGGACCTTCAAACTGAAAATATTTTTGAGTGGTGTCGGTATTTTTTCCAGCCAATCGGTTGGCAGTAGTGCACTCTTCAAATTCCTTTCCATTATTTTTCTTTTTGGCAAATCGGAAATTGGTGCGCGCTGCATACACTGGCGCTGCAGTGCTTTCAACAAAAACTATTTCTACTTTTTTTATTTCAAGAGCAGCAAAATTCAAATTCATCAACAAACGATCCCACTGTGAATCACCATTGGTATCCAATAATTGCGAAGGAATTGTATCCTCATTACAAAGAATTAAAGGCAGCATATCATTGGCGCAATTTTTAAAAACACTATCGCTTCTTAATAAAGAAATTTGCTCATCCATTCTTTCAAAAGAAGATGGATTACTGAAAGTGATTTCATTCTTCACACAATTAGTGCAGCTAAAAAGCAACGAAGAAATAGAAAGTAAAAAAAGAGTACGCATAAAATTACTATTCAATTGGTTTACCAATGGTAGCAAGTATTCCACCATCAACGTATAAAATATGTCCGTTCACAAAATCAGATGCAGGTGCAGCTAAAAAAACAGCAGCACCTTTTAAATCGTTGGGATTTCCCCATTTGGCGGCAGGTGTGCGATTAATAATAAAATCGTTGAATGGATGTCCGTCAACACGAATTGGAGCAGTTTGTTCGGTTTCAAAATAACCCGGACCGATGCCATTCGTTTGAATATTGTACCTCGCCCATTCGGTAGCCATATTTTTTGTGAGCATTTTCAATCCGCCTTTTGCTGCAGCGTAAGCGCCTACGGAGTCTCTACCTAACTCACTCATCATGGAACAAATATTAATTATTTTTCCACCACCTTTTTCAATCATGCTTTTTACCACGTGCTTGGCCATAATAAATGGTCCAACTAAATCCACATCAATCACCTTTTTAAAATCATCAACTTCCATTTCCAACAAAGGCGTTCGCAAAATCATTCCCGCGTTGTTCACCAGCACATCAATGCTTCCAACCTCTATGGTGATTTTTGCAATGGCGGCTTTAACTTCAATTTCATTGGTCACATCAAATAAATATCCATGCGCTTTCAAAGAGCATTTTTTGTATTCGGCCAATGCCGCTTCCATTTTTTGTGCACTGTGACCATTGATCACCAGCGTTGCTCCAGCCTCTCCCAATCCTTTGGCCATGGCCATTCCCAAGCCGTGTGTTCCACCAGTAATCAAAACTATTTTGTTGCTTAAATCAAATAAATTATTGGACATATCCTTATTTTAAATCGTTTATAGCTACTGCATCCATATCTGAATAATCTAAATTTTCTCCTGCCATTCCCCAAATAAAAGAGTAATTTGAAGTTCCTGCACCACAATGAATCGACCATGCCGGAGAAATAATTGCCTGTTCATTTTGCATCCATACGTGACGCGTTTCTTGCGGCTGACCCATGAAATGGCAAACGGAATGATCGACTGGTACTTCAAAATAAAAATACACTTCCATTCGTCTGTTGTGTGTGTGCGCAGGCATCGTATTCCATACACTTCCTTCGTTCAATTCTGTTAAACCCATTTGCAGCTGACAAGAATCCAACACCGAATTCACGAGCAATTTATTTATAGTGCGTGAATTCGCTGTGCTAGTACTGCCCAACACCAGCTTGTCGGCCATAGCTCTTGTAATTAACTTTGATGGATACTCCTTGTGCGCAGGAGTTGAATTCAAATAAAATTTTGCCGGAGCATCTTCATTTACACTTTCAAAAACAACCTCTTTAGTTCCTTTACCCAAATACAAAGCCTCTTTAAAATTCAGGGTATAAGATCCATGTTCAGTGCGAACAATTCCTTGTCCACCAACATTAATAATTCCCAATTCTCTGCGTTCCAAAAAAAACTGTGCACGCAATGGCGCAATGGTATCCAACTTCACCGCTTTACTCACAGGCCAACATCCGCCACTAATAAAACGATCGTTCATACTGTAAACCAAGTTCACGCTATCCTTCACGAACAAGGTCTCCATTAAAAATTCTTCACGAATTCTTTTGGTATCGTAAGTAGCAAAATCCTTTGGATGATTGCTGTATCGTTCGGTGTAAATGGTACTCATGAATTATTTGTTTAAGTGTTTTTTAAAGCGAAGTAATGCTTCAATAAAATAGTAATCGGCATAATTTAAAGGAACATCAATTTCAGATTTATTTGGTTTGTGTCCGGTAGCATGCTTGAGTAAAAATCCAAAATTCTCATTGTCGGCATTAAAATATTTATCAGAAGACAACGACAACAAAACCTTTTCAGCGAAGGAAATATATTGTTGATTGTCTTTCACATATTCGCTCAACTCCATTAATCCAGAAGCAAAAATTGCAGCAGCAGCAACGTCTCTCGGCTCGTTGGGAATTCCCGATGCATTAAAATCCCAGTAAGGAATTGCATCTGCTGGCAGGTTCGGATGCGACATAAAAAATTTAGCAATGCCAATGGATTGCTTTAAATACAAAGGATTTTTTGTTTCACGATACATCGTAAGGTAACCGTAAAAAGCCCATGCTTGTCCGCGTGCCCAAGCTGATGGATCTGAAAATCCTTGTACCGTTTGCTTTTTAATTACTGCACCAGTGATGGTATCATAATCCACTAAATGGAAAGAACTAAAATCATCCCGAAAATGATTTTTCAATGTAGTGTTGGAATGCGCCACAGCAACTTTGTACAAGTTTGAATCACCGGAGATTTTGAACGATTCCATTAACATTTCCAAATTCATCATATTGTCGATGATCACCGGAAATTGCCATGCACCATGATCCCATGATCGGATGCATTTTGCGTTTTTATTGTAGCGCGTAATTAAGGTTTGTGAAGTCTTTAAAAAAACATTTTTGTAGTAAGGATCAGCAGTGATGGAATACGCCAATCCATGCGGACAATAAATCATAAAACCCAAATCGTGAGTACCACTGTAATATTTAAGAGGCTCCAAAGTGCGTGTTGATTTATCGGCCAATTTTTTCAATTCAGCATCTTTTGAAAACTGATATAAATACCATAACGAAGCTGGAAAAAAACCAGAAGTCCAATCGTACATATCAACGAACTTCACTTTACCATCGACAATTGTTCTGGGATACAAACTATCGGCGGTGTTGTGCGCTAATGTTTTATATTTTATGATCGACTTGTTTAATGTTGCGTCAATTTGAGCAGCGTTTAAATGCGCTGCGGGCTTCTCTTTCACCAAAAATGCACTGCTTAAACAAGCCATTGAAACAGCGCCAATAATGATTACAAGTATTTTTTTCATGTCGAATATTTTGAATGTTAAAACGATCAATATAAAATCCAATTTATGAATTTTTACGTTAACGAACACGGAAATTAGAACAATTTCCACAAACAATAGCGTTAACAATACTTTCAAGATAAAAAACCACATCAATAACGAATGTGCAACCGCATGACGAACACGGAAAATAAAGGGCATAAAAAAACCCATCAGCAAAACGCTGATGGGTTTTTAAATATCTGCTTAGAAAATTTTACGCCGAATTCCTACTTGCATTAATACTTCCAAAGAAAGCACGAATGATCATTTTCTCAAATACAGGGGCCATCTCCGCATCCTTTCTTTCCCCTTTTTCAATGTCCTTTAAGTTCATTAAAGCATATTGTTGAATAGTGATCAAAGGTAAGATAATGTTCTCTCTCATTTGGATAGAAGCCTGGTTGGAAGGTTGGTTTTCTAACAATGACTCCATTCCTGAAATCTCTAACAAAAGAGCTTTAGTGATGGTGTATTCAGTGTGAATCCATGCCCAAAACTTTCCGAATTTTTTGTCGTTCGCCAAATAGGCTGTTAACGGAAAGTAGGTTTTAGACAGCGCCATCATTGAGTTTTCGGCAAGTGTTCGGAAGAACAAAGATTTTTGATACAAATCTTTAATCTCGTCGATTCTACCGGCATCTTTGTATTTTTTGATGGCAGTACCGAAACCAAAAAACCCTGGTACGTTTTGCTTCATTTGCGTCCATGCTCCTACAAAAGGAATGGCGCGTAAATCACCTAAGGTCAATTTGTCGGCCTTCTTTCTTTTTGACGGACGAGAACCAATATTTGTTTTGCCAAAATATTGCAGTACGCTCACTTCTTCAAGGTATTCAATAAACTTTGGATCGGTTTTAAAACGAACATATTCGCTATAGCTTTCCTTGGCCATGTCGTCGATAAGTTCGCGGTTTTTGTCCGACAATTTTAATACATCTCCTTTGAATACATAGTTTTCTAAACCGGCACAAATCAATTGCTCAATGTTAAACTGTGAAGAATCAACAGTTCCAAAGTTCGAAGAAATTGTTTGCCCTTGCACGGTCAATTGTATTTCATCGTCTTCAATACGATCTCCTAAACTAGAATAAAATTTATTTGTATTCCCTCCACCGCGAGCGGGTGGACCGCCACGACCGTCAAAAAACACAACGCTTACTTTGTTCTTTCTAGCAATTTCAGTCAAGTTTTCCTTAGCACGGAAAATAGACCAGTTGGCCATTAAATAGCCACCATCCTTTGTTCCATCAGAGAAACCCAGCATGATGTATTGTTTTTTACCACGGAACTTCATGTGCGCAGCGTACGTTTCGTTGGCGTACAAAGTCTCCATGATATCATTGGCATTGATCAAATCTTCAATGGTTTCAAACAAAGGAACAATGTCCAGTTTCATTTGCTCTTCCCAACCACAAATACGCGCCAAGGCGTATACCTCTATCATGTTCACCGCATTTTGCGTATTGCTAATGATGTAACGGTGACAAGCAATTTCGCCGTTTGCCTTTTGAATATCTTTGATGACGTATAGCGATTTCAAAGTCTCGCGCGTCATTTCATCGTCAAACAAAGTCGGATCAATATTTCCTTCTAAAGTCAACAAAGCAGCGATCTTTTTAGCTTCAGATAGTTCTTCGTAATTCTTAGGGATTTTACCTTTTACAGTATCTTTTAGTTTTCCGGAAGCCATTGCCTCAAAAACATCGTTCAATACTTTTCCATGAATTCGGGAATCCTGGCGGATATCTAATAGCGCAAAATGGAAACCAAATATTTTAACCTTCCAAATCAGCTCATCCAAAAGATGAACAAACAAGCCATGGTGCTCACTAACGATCACAGCGCGAACTTCATTCAAATCTTTTAAAAGGTCTTCTTTGATGTGATATCGTTTTCCGTCGGTATTGAAAATGGTATTGGAAAGCGTGCCATATATTTTTTCCATGCGCTCGTCAATCCCACTGAAAGTAAGGCGACGACGCAACATGCGCAAATCACGGTAATAGCAAATAAAAACCTTCTGCTTCAACTCAGCAGCTACTTTTGTTGTAATTTCTGCGGTAACGAAAGGATTGCCATCTCTGTCACCTCCCGGCCAAAAACCAAGGTCAATCAAGTTATTGTCGAAGTTCTCTGTCTCCATGCCAGCCAACTTCATTTGCTTGCGCATTCTGCTATGAATTTTAGGTATAGAATGGTAAAAAACATATTCCAAATACCACATCAAACGCATTGCTTCATCAAGCGGAGTTGGTTTTTCTTTGGTGATGAATGGCGTTCTTCCAAGTTGACGAAGCAAATCATTGATGTCGCGCAAATCATTTTTACGAATGGCCACTTCCAAATCGTTGATAATGGATAAAACGCGGCTTGGATAAAACTGTGTAGGATGAGCGGTGAGCACGGGGCGCACTTTAAAATCCTTCAGTTTGTGCACCAATTTATCGGTGCGATTGGCGTTTTGCGACCTGCTGAACAAGTATTTGATAGTACCTTGACCGTCTAAGTCGTTTATTTTTTCAAAAGCTGAATCCTCAATGGCATCAAAAAGCACCACTTGTCTTTCGATGTATTGAATGAATTTAAAAATCAACAGATTGATTTCCTTTTCACTTTTGATCTTTGTTCTTTTTTTGAAGAACTGTTCTATGATTTCCTGTGGGGTCTTGTTTTGTTCAAAGCCATCCTTGCAATCTTGAAACAACAAAGGCAGTGTCACGCCAATGTTTGTAACCTCCTCAAAGGGAAGCGTCAAAAATAAACTGTTGAAGATTTGGTATTTAACCGCTACGTTGTTTTGAAATTTCTCTAGGGTTGCCATCGGATTTTTGCCTTTCTTTTGATTGTCAATGCTTTCGCTAGGCGAATATAAAGATAGTTGCCGACAGTGCAAGGGCAGAAAACAAAACTATTTTAAAAAAAGAATGGACTACTATTCTACTACAAATTTCAGCGTATATAACTCTTGCTGCATCTGCACGCTGATGAAGTAGATGCCTCGTGCCAATTGCTTTTCAAATTGCAGAGGCAATGCTACTCCTTTGTCAAGCCAAACGATTTGCGAAAACAAGAGCTGGCCAAGTGCATCATACAAAACCACCGTGCACGCCGAGCGTTTCACAGGCAATGAGAAAAAGAGTGAAATTGCACTGCCATCACATGGATTCGGGTAAAGTGAAAAAACCGCATCGGATGTACCTTGCGCAGCGATCAACACTATTTTTGAATATGAACTTGAGCCATCGGCATCTGTTTGCTTTAAGCGGTAGTAAACCATCTGCGCAGTGGCATCCGCATCGAGAATTTCATAGTTCAAAACAGCGTAGGAAGTGCCCGCACCTTGTACTACAGCGATATTTGTAAAATGAACACCATCCGTTGACCTTTCAACGGTAAAATAATCGTTGTTGATCTCTGATGCTGTTGACCAATAAAGGCTATTTCCACCACTAACACGTGCTGCATTGAAAAACAAAAGCTCAATGGGTAAAACTGCGTTGCTGTATTGAAATGCACCAATGTCTTTGTTATTAGTTGGGCGAACATAAGGGGGATTGCGCCTCACATCATCGGTCACTGTGCCATCAGCACCAGCAGCACCAATAGCTGGTGAGCCCACAGTGATATCAAGTACAGTAGCACTTGTATACAATGGGTCGGCACTCAAACTATTGGCATCCTTCGACAACGCAGCTTTCCACGCAGCCAACGTTGAATAATTCGATCCATTTCTATTGGCAATGTATCCACTAGGCGCATAGTATATGTTGTAGTTCAAAGTAGTTGGATCATTGCTATTGTCGGGAAAATTGAGACAATTGCGAGCGGTGGAATAAAAAATATTGTTTTGAATCGTCCAACTCAAACACGCACCATAAATACAATCCTTATCAGAGCGAATAGAGTTGAACTTAAAAGTGTTAGTGGCATGACTGCCAGTACTGTTCACGCAAAAAAGTCCATATTCACACGCCCAAACAAAGTTGTTTACCCAAGTATTGCCAGTACCTTCTTGCTGAATGTCGAAGCCGTAATTGAAGCCACTGATTCTGTTGCTGCTTAAGCGACAATTGTCGGCCAAGTAGGGAGCGGGAAAAGAAGTAGTTCCTTCAATGATAATGCCCAAATGGTTTTGTCCGGCAGTGTAGGCCGATGCATGGGTGATGGTATTTCCATCAAAAATCTGATTGGAACTATTGTACGAATCAATACCGTTGTATACAGTGCTGATCGTACAAGAATTCACGCTGCAATTGCTCGCGGTCATAAACACAATGGCAGCTCCACTGGCCACACATTTAAAAGAGCACGAACTGAAAATGATGTTCGATGTTCCTGCGTTGACGTAAGCTGTATTTACATTTTGTGTTGTTTCTACATACACGTCTCTAAAAGTAATATAGCTATTGCCACTTCCAGAGCCATTTCCAATGGCAATACCCTGCGAAGAAGTGTAAATATTTTTGGTCAGCCCTACGCCCGCTCCTTGAAAAGTCAAAGGTGATCCATTTGTTCCGCCATCAGCATTTGAATTGAGTGCCCAACCCTCATTGTAGTTTCCAGCATCAATGTAAACAATATCGTTCGCACCAAGTACTTTGTTGCTGATTACATACGAAACCGTTAAATAAGGTTGCGAGGCCGACCCTGTTCCTGCACTGTTATTGCCAACTGCAGAACAGTAAACGTCACCAATTGTTGCACCATCATTAACATACCATGTTGCCGAAAAAGCACTTAAGTGCGCGCAAAAGCAAATAACGAAGAGCGAAAAATGAGGGAAAATGGATGTAAAATTCTTATTCATGACAAAAGTTTGCTGCATTAGAGTAATCGGAGACAATATTACGCGTAAATGCGCTTTGAGTCAAGTTAAAAAAGCAAAAAATAAAATGCATCTTGCTGATATATAGAACGTTACAAATACAAATTTGCGGTTACAACACACTTAGCATGAGACTCAAATACTTGATTGACAAGCCTTATTTAATTCAATTGCGTCTCAAAATTTACACTTAGAGAACAATTCTTCACAAAAAAACTATTCTACCAACAAAGCAATTTTTCGGACAAAAAACACTAAAACATTAGGTTTTCATCACCACAAATTATATATTAGGCAAGCCAAACTAATTTATTAGATATGGAACACAATAAGTTTTTCAATTTCGAATACCAAGCGTCTTCAGAAAACTACGATGAATTTGTTTCGAGCGACAACATAGTGCGCGCACACTATGATCCTCTTTCCGCGCAATTTGCACAATATAAAACCGAGCATTATCAAAAATTCAATGAAGAAGCCAAGCTCGTTTTTTTTAATGAGGGAATTACTTTCGCGGTGTACTCAGACAATCCCTTGGGCTCAGAAAAAATATTTCCATTCGACTTTATTCCACGCATCATCCCAGCCAATGAGTGGAACAGTATTGAAAAAGGAATCGTCCAAAGAAACCGCGCCATCAATGAATTTTTAAAAGATCTCTACCATGGAAAAAAAATATTGAAAGACGGTATTGTGCCCAAAGAACTAATCTACTCGAGTGCGAACATGTTGTCTGTCATGGAAGGCTTTGATCCGATCGGCGGAATTTACAACCACATTTCAGGCACCGACATTATCCGACACAGCGACGGAGAATATTATGTTCTGGAAGACAACGTGCGCTGTCCGTCGGGCGTGAGTTATGTGCTCGCCAACCGTAATACCTTAAAGAAAACACTGCCTAAGCTTTTCAGTAAATGTCAACCGCAGCCAATTATCAACTATCCCGAAAAACTGCTAGAGATGCTTCAATCTGTGAGTCCCGGAAACAGCCACCCCAACTGCGTTGTACTAAGCCCAGGGATGTACAACAGCGCGTATTTCGAGCATTCCTTTTTAGCACAAAGCATGGGCGTTGAGTTGGTAGAAGGACGCGATCTCTTCGTGAAAAACGATGTGGTTTACATGAAAACCATTCACGGCTCACAAAGGGTACATGTGATTTACCGGCGCATTGACGATCCCTTTCTCGATCCCTTGTTGTTCAATCCTGATTCTGTTTTGGGAACGCCAGGATTAATGAGTGCCTATCTTGCCGGCAACGTAACATTGGTAAACGCACCAGGAACAGGAGTTGCCGACGACAAGGCAGTATATGCCTACATGCCCGAAATCATTAAATATTATGTAGGTGAAGAACAAATTCTTAAAAACGTGCCCACTTACCGTTGCGGTGAAGACGACGACTTAAAATATGTTCTTGAAAACATCGAAAAACTGGTAGTGAAGCCAGTTGATGAATCAGGAGGTTATGGTATCTCCATTGGCAACACCTTAAGCAAAGAACAAATCAAAGAAGTACAATTACAAATACAGCAAAATCGCAGGAAGTACATCGCTCAGCCCATCATGTCGCTGTCGGTGCACCCCACTTACATTGAAGGAGAAGACACCATTGATGCCCGCCATATTGATTTGCGCACCTTTTGTCTTTTAGGAAAATCGACAGAATATGTACTTCCCGGAGGACTAACAAGAGTGGCACTTAAAAAAGGGAATTTAATTGTGAACTCTTCGCAAGGCGGAGGATCAAAGGATACTTGGGTAATTTAAAAATACAGTATATGCTATCACGTATCGCAAACAATTTATTTTGGATGGGCCGCTATCTCGAAAGAATAGAGCATACCGCCCGCTATACAAAAGTCAACTACTTTTCGGCAATGGATGCACCCATTGTTTTACAAAAAGACCTGATGTTGCATTCGCTGCTGAAAATGAATGGCAAGGGCTTGGCCATCAATGAATTCAATGAACAAAACGTGTTGCAATGCTTGTCTTTCGACAAAGAAAACCCCTCGTCAATCATCAGTAATATTATTTTTGCGCGAGAAAATGCACGCGGCGCTAGAGATATTATCAGTACAGAATTATGGGAATCCATCAACAAGTACTACCACTTCGTGCTCAATTACGATCAGGAATCCTACCGCACCACTGCGCTTTACGATTTCACGCAAAACTCTATTGAACAATTGACCATCATTAAAGGTCAAATGGACGGCACCTTGGTACACAACGATGCATGGTCCATCATTAAACTGGGTATCTACCTTGAACGTGCGGCACAAATTTTACGCGCCATTCATACCAAATGGGAAGATATTGAATCCCTCAAGGGAAACGAAAAAGAAAACATTTCAATACTGTCGCACCAATTGGCGGCATTGATGCGCGGATTAGAATCCTTCGACATGAGCAGAAAACACTACCGCCGCCCACCAAATTTGCACGATTCCCTTGAATTTATTCTGTTAAACGATAGATTTCCTCGGTCAGTGCTCAGTTGCTTGAGAAAAGTGACCCAGCAAATTCACGTGATTAGCGCTGCGAAATCACTGACGAAAGACTCCGTGGAATTTTTAGCCAACAAAATTTACGCACGACTAAAACATCTAACTATAGAAGAAATTACAGAAGATTTACCCACTTTTATCAATAAAACGCAATATGATATTTATCTTATCGGCGCGAAACTAGAAGAGGAATATTTTCCGCTGTAAAATGAGTCTGTATCAATTGCAATATAAAGCGAGCAATGCTTACGCTTCTCAGGTTTGGGGAGCTTACCTGAAGTTTTTAATACATCCCTATTCCGCCATTGGCGCACAAATTAACAAGCCCTATTTCTCATCTAATGTAGAAGGCGAATGGTGGATCAGCAATGCGCGCCAAAAAGAAGTAAGCGATATTTTTTTTAAAAGTAACACCAAATTTGATTCTTTGGAAATCAAATACAGCGTGTTGGTTGATGTGCCGATCAATAATCCTTTTGAAAAAATCAGCTTGCCTATTGAACTTGAAAAAAGGATTTTGGACTCCAATTCTTGGATCATCGACAACTACCGTTTTATACAAAGTAATCCGCAACGGCCAAAATCATATGTGTCAGCCAGCGATTGTAGCGCCTTCTATTGGCTCAACGAAGGCAATTTACTCGACAAAATTATTTGCCTTCGCGATCAGGTTTACCACTACATCGAATTCGCTTCGGGTCATACCAACACCAGCACTTGCGCTGCTGAAATTGTGATTATAAAAAAAGGTGTTTGTCAGGATTTCACACATTTATTTTTAGGCTTACTCCGACACTTCGGCGTTGCATCGCGCTACACGAGCGGATATTTACATCAAGGCACTGAAACCCGCGGGGCATCACAGTTACACGCTTGGGCAGAATGTCATATTCCTGAAATTGGCTGGATGGGCATAGATCCTACCAACAACCTTTTGGTCGACCACCACTATATAAAAATTTGCCATGGTTACGACTACGACGACTGTTTACCAGTGTCGGGAGTGCTGAATTCCATGGGTAATCAACAATCTACTGAACATCAAGTGATCGTACAACAAATCCAATAAAATGACTTACTGCTTAGCAATCAAATTAAAAGAAGGCATCGTCGGAATCGCCGACACACGCATAACTTCAGGAACTGAAACCACCAATGGCAAAAAGCTATTCACACATCAGGAAGGCAACAACAGTTTGTTTTTAATGACGTCGGGCCTGCGCTCTGTGCGCGACAAAGCACTGACCTACTTTAAAGAAGTTTTGGCGGAGAAGTCGGAACCCACCGACAAAATTTACAAAGTGGTGAATCTCTTCAGCAAACAAATAAAACTGGTGGCGAAAGAAGATAAAGCTTCATTACACGAAGCCGGTTTAGACTTCAACATACAAACGTTGATTGGCGGACAAATGGAAGGAGACGCAGAACCCAAATTATTTTTGATCTATCCCGAAGGAAATTGGATTGAAATTGGCGGCACCACACCATTTATGATCATTGGCAATTCAGGCTATGGCAAGCCTATTTTAAACCGCTCCATCACAAAAGACGTCAGTATTCCATTTGCATTGAAAACAGGTTTGTTGTCATTTGATTCCACACGTGTTTGTGCAAATGATGTGGGTTACCCCATCGATGTTTTTGTATACGAAAAAGATTCTTTTAATATCAAACAACACCGATTCGAAGAGAAGAATTTGCGCCAATACACCGAACAGTGGGCGGCGATTTTGAAAGAAGGCATCAACGATATGTCGGAAGAATGGGTCAATGTTTTGCACCAGCCAAAAAAGAAAAAATAACCTCTAAATCGAATAGAAAAATCCAACTCCAAATACATTCGGATTGGAATCAAAAGAAGGATTATTTACATCAGTTCCACCGACGCCAAATAAATAAGAAACACGCACTGTAAAAGGACGCTCAGCAACAGCTGCGCGAAACCCACCATGCACAAGGGGGCCATAAGAAATACTGTTGCCAAAGCCCATCATTAAATTAAAACCACCACCAACACCTAAAAAGCCCCCTATTGGAAACTCCGTAATATCGTTGGCCCTATTTCCAAAATTAATATCGGCAGTGATGGGTAAATCAACAGAAAAACGACCGCCGTAATATGAACTGAAATAGCCCGCAATGCTAGCAGGACAAGAAGCAGATAGCGACAAAAATTCATTGAACTCATAGTAGTTCATTCGAAACCAATACGACAACGTTGGAGAAAAGGCGTACCCGCTGTAATAAAAGGAAACACCTCCTTCTTTAAAATGGGTAATGTGAAACGGGGAGTCGCTAATATTGCTTTTGGTCGATTGCGCATCGCTTATACCTGTGAAAAGTAAGAAGCAAATTCCAAACAATAAACCGCGCAATCCCATGATCAAAATGAATTAACCCACCGCCAACATAGAAGCATCTTTCGCCTCTAAAGCACTTTCACCCATCAAATAAATATCCACCGCACGTGCACACTCGCGACCTTCGCTGATGGCCCAAACCACCAATGATTGACCCCTGCGCATATCTCCGGCTGCAAATACTTTTTCAATAGATGTTTTGTAATCTTTGGTATTCGCTTTCACATTACCTCTTTCGTCGTAAGCCAAGCCCATACCGTCTAACAAACCCTTGTGGTCAGGGCCCAAGAAGCCCGCAGCAATCGTTACCAATTCACAAGGCAATACTTTTTCAGTACCAGGAATTTCGTTGAAAATATGTTTACCAGAGGCATCTTTGCTCCATTCAATTTCAGCGACTTTTAACCCACTAACATTTCCATTTTTATCCCCTACAAACTCCTTAGTCAAAACGCTCCATGCTCTTTCCGACCCTTCCTCATGAGAAGAAGTAGTTTTCAATACCATTGGAAACTCTGGCCAAGGATTGTGAGGCGCACGACCCTCAGAAGGTTTGGGTGCAATTTCAAGCTGTGTTACCGACTTAGCGCCATGGCGGTTTGAAGTACCAACACAATCCGATCCCGTATCTCCACCACCAATCACAATTACATTTTTGCCGCTTGCCAAAACTTCCTCCACCACTTTTCCTTTGTGGTTTTCGTGTTTCAATGCAGATACACGCGCGTTGTTTTGCGACAAAAATTCCATCGCAGGATAAATGCCTTTTAGTTCACGACCTGGGATTTGCACATCTCTAGGATCTGCAGCCCCACCAGCCAACACAAGTGCATCAAAATTTTTCAATAAATCCTCTTTACTCACAGTAACACCAACTTCAACACCACATTTAAAAACCACCCCTTCTTGCTCCATTACTGAAATGCGTCTTTCAACTACCTTTTTATCGAGCTTAAAATCAGGAATCCCGAAACGCAACAAACCACCAGGTTTTTGCGCTCTTTCAAATACCGTTACCAAATGACCGGCTTTATTCAGTTGATCGGCAGTAGCCAATCCAGCAGGACCAGATCCGACCACAGCCACTGTTTTACCTGTTCTTTGTATATCAGTTTTGGGTTTTACCCAACCTTGTTTGAAAGCTTCTTCAATAATGCTTTTTTCAATGTGCTCAATAGCTACTGGTGGCTTATTGATGCCGAGAACGCATGAACCTTCGCAGGGAGCAGGGCAAATTCGACCCGTAAACTCTGGAAAGTTATTGGTAGTGCTTAATATATCATAAGCATACTTCCATTCTTTGCGGTACACTGCATCGTTAAACTCAGGAATAACGTTGCCCAAAGGACAACCGTTGTGGCAAAAAGGAACGCCGCAATTCATGCAGCGCGCAGCTTGTTCACGCGTTTTTTCTTCCGACATCGGTTTGTAAAACTCAGCGTAATGCTTTTTTCTTTCTTCCGGTTTTTCGTATTCCGGTAGGTTTCTGTCGTACTTTAAAAATCCGTCTGCTTGACCCATACTAATTAAATTTCATGTTTAACGTTCAATATTCAATGTTCACAATGAAGAGTTGTTAGCCAACCTCCAATTTTGAACTTTGAACTTTGCTCTTACTTTCTGCTTTCAATTTATCCATCACGCGCTTGTAATCACGCGGCATCACTTTTTTGAAGTTCTTCAATTCTTTGTCCCAATCGGCCAATATTTGTTTTCCGATCTTACTGCTCGTGTGCTGAACGTGCTCTTCAATTAAGCCCTTCAATTCAGCGGCATCTTCAGCAGATATGGCTTCGAGATCAGCCAATTCATTATTGAAATTACTTGCGAACTCCTTCCATTTGTCCCAGATATAAGCATAACCGCCGCTCATACCGGCGCCAAAGTTTCTGCCTACTTTACCCAACACCACTACTCTACCGCCAGTCATGTATTCCACGCCGTGATCACCAATTCCTTCTACCACCGTTGTAACACCCGAGTTTCTAACGCAAAAACGCTCACCAGCTTGTCCGTTGATAAACGACTTACCAGAAGTAGCACCATAAAAAGCAACGTTGCCAATAATGATGTTGTTTTCTGGAACGAACTTGCTTTCCTTGCTCGGATAAATCACCAATTCGGCACCCGACAAACCTTTACCGAAGTAATCGTTTGCCTCGCCTTCAACAGTAAAGCGAACACCTTTAGTGGTAAAACCACCAAAACTTTGTCCTGCTGAACCAATGAATTTAATGTCGATGCTGCCGTCGGGCAAGCCAACGCCACCGTGTACCTTACATATTTCGTTTGACAACATTGCGCCAACAGAGCGATCGATATTGATGATTTTAAATTCACCTTTCACCTTCGCGCCATCGTGGATGGCAGGTTGCGCCAATTCAATCAATTTTCTGTCGATCACGTTTTCAATTTCGTGGTCTTGTTCTTTTTGTTTGTACAAGCCTACTGAAGCCGGCACATTTGGTTTGTACAACAATGGAGAAAGGTCAAGGTTGGCGGTTTTCCAATGTGGATCATTGTACTTCACTTCCAACATATCTGTTCTTCCGATCATGTCGTTCACCGTTCTGAATCCCAAAGCCGCCATTTCCAAACGCAAATCTTCTACTAAGAAAGTGAAGAAATTCACGAGGTGATCCGCATTACCCGTAAACAATTTTCGCAATTGCGGATCTTGTGTGGCAACGCCCACCGGACAAGTATTCAAGTGACACTTGCGCATCATGATGCAGCCTTCAACAACAAGCGCAGCTGTAGCAACACCCCATTCTTCGGCACCCAACATTGATGCAATGACAAGGTCGCGTCCAGTTCTCAATTGTCCGTCGGTTTGTACCGTAATTCTGCTTCTCAAATCATTCATCACCAAAGTTTGGTGTGTTTCGGCCAAGCCCAATTCCCATGGCAATCCAGCGTGACGCACGGAACTCAAAGGCGAAGCACCAGTACCGCCATCGTGACCGGCAATCAACACCACGTCTCCTTTTGCTTTCGCAACACCACTTGCAATCGTACCAACACCCGCTTCAGAAACCAGCTTCACGTTGACTCTCGCTGCTCTGTTGGCATTTTTCAAGTCGAAAATCAACTGCGCTAAATCTTCAATAGAATAAATATCGTGGTGAGGTGGAGGAGAAATCAAACCAACACCAGGTGTGGAATGACGCACTCTACCTATCCATTCGTCAACTTTGTGACCAGGCAGCTGTCCACCTTCACCCGGTTTTGCACCTTGCGCTATTTTAATTTGCAATTCGTCGGCATTGGTTAAGTAATGCGCGGTAACACCAAATCTTCCCGAAGCCACTTGTTTAATAGCACTTCGTTCCCAATCGCCATTTGCTTTTTTTGCGTAGCGAATTTCATCTTCACCACCTTCGCCAGAGTTGCTTTTTCCACCAATACGGTTCATTGCAACAGCTAATGTACTATGGGCTTCAAAAGAGATGGAACCAAAAGACATCGCGCCTGACGCCAATCGTTTGAAGATGCTTTCTTTAGGTTCAACTTCCTCTAAAGGAATAGCTGTTGCTCCTTTTTTAAATTGAAGCAAGCCACGCAGAGTCATTGCTTGCGCTGTTTGATCGTTTATCTTATCGGTAAACTGCTTAAATATTTTGAAATCGTTGGTTCTTGTTGATTTTTGCAACAATGAAATCGTATCAGGATTGAACAAATGCGCTTCTCCTTTGCGTTTCCATTGGTAAAATCCACCGATGAACAAATGCTTGTCGATGCTCGTATCTTGAAAAGCACGTTTGTGACGAATACGTACTTCCTTAGCCAAATCATCAAAGCGCATACCTTTGATACGAGAAACCGTTCCGGTGAAACATTTTTCAATCACTTCTGGTCCTATACCTAAAGCCTCAAATATCTGAGCCCCTTGGTAGGACTGTACCGTAGAGATTCCCATTTTTGAGAACACCTTCAACAAACCATAATTGATGGCTTTGCTATAGTTGGCCAATAATTTTTTAATGGACACATCACCGCTTTCTAGCTCCTCTTCAAACATGTGACGAATGGTATCGCCCGCCAAATATGCATTTACAGCATTGGCTCCAAAACCAATCAAAGTAGCAAAATGATGCGTTTCAATGGCATCACCCGACTCCACCACCAAGCTGGTACGTGTTCTTAGGCCTTTTTTGATCAAGCTGCTGTGAATAGCACCTACCGCCAGTAGCGATGGAATGGCCGCTGTATTTTGGTCGATATTTCTATCAGAAATAATCAAGATATTACACCCCATCAGCGTCGCACGCTCAGCATTGGCGCATATTTCATCAATCGCGCTTTCCAAAGAACCCGGACGGTCAAAGGCGGAGAAAATTGCATTAATGGTGTACGACTTAAATGAACCGTCGTTCAATTTTCGCAATTTGTCCAACTGACCATTTGAAATCACGGGTGTTTCCAGATGAATTTGACGGCAGTGCTCGGGCGTTTCAGCCAATATGTTTTTTTGCGAGCCCAAATTGGTGAAGAGTGACATGATCACTTTCTCACGAATGGGGTCGATTGGCGGATTCGACACCTGTGCAAACAACTGTTTGAAATAGTTTGACAAATGCTGACTTTGTGCCGACAATACTGCCAAAGGAACGTCTGTTCCCATTGACCCTATTGGTTCATTGCCATCCTTTGCCATGGGCTCCAACACAGAAATTAAATCTTCTCTGGTAAAGCCAAAAGCGATTTGCTTTTGCAACAATTGCATGCCCTTCGCCGGAGCGTTGGTTTTTTTCATTGGACGCGCCAAATCTTTCAGATTCAACTTGTTTTCCTTCAACCATCTTCCGTATGGTTTGGCGGAACAAATTTGGTCTTTCAATTCCTGATCGGAAATGATTCTTCCTTTTTCTAAATCGGCAACAAATATTTTTCCTGGTTGCAATCTTCCTTTTTCAATCACCTTCGACTCGTCAACAGGCAATGAACCTGCTTCAGAAGACATGATCAAAGTATCGTCATCCAACAAACAATATCTTGAGGGACGCAAACCATTTCTGTCAAGCGTTGCACCCACAATTTTACCATCAGTGAACGAGATCGAAGCCGGACCATCCCAAGGTTCCATCATAGAAGAATAGTACTCGTAAAAAGCTCTTTTTTCTTCACGCATTTCAGGATTGTGCTGCCAAGCCTCAGGCACCAACATCATCATGACTTGTGCCATCGGACGACCACCAAGTGTCAAAATCTCAATCACGTTGTCTAAGTTCGAAGAATCCGAACGATTAATATCACAAATCGGCATCAACCAATCAATCTCCTCCACTGTGAAATTGGTGCTTTCCAACAATACTTGTTTTGAGCGCATCCAGTTCACATTTCCTTTGATGGTATTGATTTCACCATTGTGTGCAATGAAACGGAAGGGCTGAGCCAATTTCCATTTCGGAAAAGTATTGGTAGAAAAACGAGAGTGTACCACCGCCATAGCGCTAGTCATATTCAGGTTTTGAAGGTCTTTGTAATAAGGTTTCAGCTGATTCGTGCGCAATTGCCCTTTGTACACCATCACCTTGTATGAACTTGATGAAATGTAAAAACTATCGTTGGTCGAAGGCATTTCGCGGTGAATGTTTCTATTGCTGTATTTTCTTAACACACACAGTCTGCGCTCTAAAGCTTCCGGATCATTGCTGTCTAAAAACTGTAGGAAAATTTGCTCGATGTGTGGTTCTACTTTTTTAGAAGATGCACCCAACATGCTGTTGTCTGTAGGCACCTCACGGAAACCCAATACTTTGAAGCCCAAGCGGTGAGCGTATTCTACAAATAAATCTTTACACTGTTGACGCTCTTCTGCATCTTTAGGAAAAAAAGTCATGGCTACACCATACTCCCCAAAGCCTGGAAGCGCAATTCCGAGTGCTGAACATTCTTGCTTTAAAAAGTCATGGGGAAGCTGAATCAATATCCCTGCACCATCACCTGTTTCAGGCTCACAGCCGCAACCACCACGGTGTTCCATGTTTTCCAACATGGATATCGCGTCTTGAATCGTTTTTGACGACTTTTTGTTTTTTAGGTTCGCTACAAATCCAATCCCGCACGAGTCGTGCTCAAAGGCGGGGTCATATAATCCTTGCTTCTCAATCATACGCAATCAATTCTAGTAAAAAATTAAACGGAAAATGGACGGCAAATATAGGAAATTACAAGAAACAATCATAGCGAAAAACATAAATGTTTAGGGGTCTAGTGTAAAAAAGTTTAGAGGCATCTAAAAAATCCGTCGAAAATCACATTACTGCCAACACTTTTCTAACTCCTGCGCCTCAACATTAACGGCAAGATCAGCATTAATCATGTCGCAATACACCCCATTCGAACTACGGAAATTTTTGACCATCAACGCCACGAATCACATATCCTTCATGCTGCCATTTTACTAAAATAAAGTGTTCCGCGTCGCATACAAAACAATTCTTGTAACCAATACAAAACAAATGCATTGATGCAATAGCTTAACCCTTAAATCCTAAAAAATGTCAGCAGAAAAACTCAGCCCCCGCCAGCAAATGATTGGCATCATGTACCTAGTGCTACTGGCCATGTTGGCAATGAATGCGTCCAAAGACCTGCTCGATGCTTTTTTAAAACTAGAGGGCGGCATCGACCTCACCGCCAATAATTTTGTTGAAAATGTGCAACCCGTGTACTACAAAATTGAAGCCGCAGCAGCAACCAATTCTGCAAAGGCAAAAGAAACATTAAAAAACGCGCACTTGCTCAAAAGCAAAATTCAAGAAATTCACACCCTGATCGACAGCCACAAAAAAACACTCATTTCGAGCACTGGAGGCGTTGATGAACAAGGGATCCCCCTCGCCAAAGACAACCAAGACATTGGCGCTGAATACCTCATGACCGCAGGTCACGGCGAAGACTTGCGCAAAAAAATAACCGCGCTTAAAATGTTTGTTTGCACATTGGTCGACAAAAAAGACAGCGCCATTTACCAAAGCGTCAATACTTTACTGGCGACCGACGAATTCAAAGACTATGAAGGAAACAAAATGTCATGGGAGGCTGGACTTTCTGAGCACTTGCCATTGGCCGCAGTAACTGCCAACCTCAGCAATTTGCAATCCTATTTGCGCAATACAGAATCAATCACTGTCAACTATCTTTACGAAGAATTGGGCATCGACAATTACCGCGTCAACAAAATCCAAGCGGCAACCATCGCACAAAGCAGCTATATTTTGCGCGGTGAAGAATACAGCGCCAAAATTTTTCTGGCCGCTTCCGACACCACCCAAAAACCAATGATACTTATAGGCAACTACGACGAGGCGCTTTACGCTAGCAACAAAGAAATAAAATGGCTTAGCGCCGTAGATACACTGGCAGTTAACGACGGTTTTGGCAAGTACATCACCAAAGCAAATGCCGTGGGTGCACATTCTTGGAAGGGCATCGTCAAAATTCCACATCCCAACATCAAACGAAAAGGCGAATTTTTGACTTATCCTTTCGAAAACAAATACCTCGTGGCGCAACCCTCTGCCGTAGTTTCATCGGACAAACTCAACATTATGTATCTAGGACTCAACAACGAAATGTCCATTTCAGTGCCTGGCATCAGCAGCGATAAAATTAGAGTTTCTGCCCCAAAATGCGATATCTCTAAGGTAGGTAATGGTCAATTTGTTTTCAAACCAAAGGCGGGAGGAAAAACAGATGTGCTGGTTCAAGCTGAACTTTCGCCAGGCCATTGGGAAAACATGGGCTCCTATGCTTGGACGATCAAAAGATTACCCAAACCCGACATTTTCCTGGGCGACAAGATGCTAAACGCAAAAATGTCAAAGCAACAAGTTTTGGCCTTTGCAAAAATATCTGCGAAATATTCTGCCGACTTTCCGCTCAACGCACAACCTGGAATTGAATATTGCGGAGTTGAAACTACCACCAGTGGCAGCACGGTGATGAGCCATGGCAATGCCGATAAAGGTGTTTTTTCTCCAGCCCACTTGAATGCTTTTAAAGCACTTCGAAAAGGCGAAAGCATCACCTTAATGATTAAAACAAGAGGAGCCGATGGTATCACGCATTCAATGACCAACACTATCACCATCAACTAAACAAAACAGCCTTGCTCTTCTTAGCAAGGCTGTTTTTCTATTTTATTCCCACAGGTGTTTTGCCCTTGTGAATGATTCTTCCTCCTGAGGAAGAACTACTCGAAGAAGCAGCATGATTGGGGTTTCCACCTCCGGAGTATGTGCTTGAAGTGCTTGTTCCTCCATCATAAGTGGAATCACAATTCGTGCCTGATTGACTGCCGCGCGAATAACTTGTAGTGCTTGGATAAGGCGAGATACTTTGCGGAACATAATAAGAACTGCTACTATAATAAGTACTAAGGCCTCCTGAATTGTTGGTCCATGAAGAAAAATCAACCGAAAAAGCCAAGCCTAACTTAATGATCAACATATTGCTATTGGCATTGTTGATGTTGTAATCAATCACCTGATCTTGGGAGGTGAAAGAATGCAGATCTAAGAAATCTGCTGGACTACCACTGTTAAAAGCCACCCCCAGGTCAAAATAAAAATTGTCTGCAACTTTGTATAACACGCCAATGCCTGCGCCCACATTGGTGGTTGTGACTTGCAACAACTGTTCACTCACCATTTGCACCTCCTCTGTCGTATTGTATCCCACAGATCCGTAATGCATCTCTATATAAGGGCTCCACTTTTTCAAATTCATCAAAACACGACCTTCTAAAACCGCGGCTGTAAAGCCGTTGCTTACCGTGTAGTTGCCAATAGGCGAATCACCGGAGCGACTGCCATTGCTAGATCCATAAATACTTCCCCCTAAATCCAAGGAGAATAAGGTCTCTGGGCTGATCATATAATATGCGCCAGCGCCCAAACCCGCGCCCGACAAATAGCCTTGGTGCTTCATATTAAAGAGCGGATTGGATTGTACTCCAAACAATGTGAACTTCCATTGCGCGATCACGGTGCTATGCAATAAGGTGATCAGTAGGAGGAGGAGGAGTTTTTTCATAGCTTTTTATTTGTGCTTTTCACCAAGCAACAACCTTGCCACAGAACTAAATACCTCTACTTCTTTTGAGAATCACAAAGAATGCCGTAGGTTTGAAAAGTGCATTTACTCACCACAGCCATAAAATACTTGATCTATTTGATCCGCGCAAAAACTCGCTACAGCATACATTCCCCCTTTATTTTTGAATTGTACTCCGACGTTATTTTGTCGAACAAACATTATTATCCATTTGATGAAATCGATGGCGTTCGACAAGCGCTGCTCTCCAATGAAAATGAAATCACCATCACCGACTTTGGTGCAGGTTCGCTCTTCAACAACGGCAAAAAGAAAAAAATAAAAACAATCGCGAAAAATGCAGCCAAACCCGAAAAATTTGGAAAACTTTTTTTTCGATTGGCAGCGCATTTTCAATCCAAAAACATCGTTGAGTTAGGAACTTCTCTAGGCATGTCAACCTCCTATCTCGCCGCAGCCTCTAAAAACAGCAATGTGCAAACACTCGAAGGCTGTCCCGAAACCGCAAAAGTAGCGCGAAGAGTTTTTGACACCTTAAAACTAAACAACATAAAAATCACCGTTGGCAACTTCGACGACACTTTTCAAAAGGTATTGGCTGATCTTCCCGCACTTGATTTTGTGTTTATCGATGGCAACCATCAATTTGAACCTACCCTTCGCTATTTTGAACAATGCCTGCCGATGGTTCACGGAGATTCAATATTAATTTTCGACGACATACACTGGAGTGCCGACATGGAACAAGCATGGAAACAAATACAAGCACATCCACAAGTAACAGCCACGGTGGACCTGTTTTTTATTGGACTCGTTTTTTTTAAGAAGGGGCAAGTGAAGCAGGATTTTATTCTGCAGTTCTAAACTTCAGTCCCTGCTTGCAAAAATAAAATATGCCGTTTCTTTAAAAAAAATTTATATTTTTAATCAGAGCGCAGAACAGCAAGATGAAAATTTATACCAAAACAGGAGACAAAGGAGAAACCGGATTATACGGTGGAATGCGCTTATCAAAAAGTGATTTACGTCTTGAAGCATACGGAACCCTTGATGAATTAAATTCATATTTAGGATTGATTCGTGCTTTGAAAATACATTCGCACCAACAAACATTAATCATTGACATTCAAACAGAACTCTTTACAATAGGGGCTCACCTTGCCTCACAGCCCGACAAAAATTCTTTGCCCTTGCCGGAGTTCAATGAAAATTTAGTGTCTGAACTAGAAAAGGCCATTGACTTTATGAACGAGTCCTTGCCCGAAATGAAACATTTCATTCTTCCTGGCGGCAATATCATCATCTCGCATATTCACGTTTGCAGAGCAGTTTGCAGAAGAACAGAAAGACGCATTGTAAAACTCAACCTCGAAAGCGACATTCACCCCCACATCATACGCTTGCTCAACAGACTGTCAGACTATCTTTTTGTGCTTGCACGCAAAACCGGCTTCGACGCTAAAATAGCAGAACAGCCTTGGGTTCCGATAAAGAAATAGTGTTCGCAATCACTAAGCGCCTGTGCCTATAATAATAAATTCATCATTTTTCTTGGCGGTGTAAACAAAAAATCTATTTTTGCGTTACAAACACTAAAGACTTTAAAAACAATACGATATGTACTGGACACTAGAATTAGCCTCTTACCTTACCGATGCACCTTGGCCCGCATCTAAAGATGAGTTGATCGATTACGCACAACGCTCTGGAGCACCAATGGAAGTAATTGAAAACCTGCAAGAAATTGAAGACGAAGGTGAACCTTACGAATCGATTGAAGAAATTTGGCCAGACTACCCTACGAAAGACGACTTTCTCTTCAATGAAGATGAATACTAAAAAACACTAAGGCTTCGAATTCGAAGCCTTTTTTGTTTCAATGCCTGACTTTGTGACCATACCACACCCCCACTTTCTGCCCAATTGCGCCATAAAGGCTAATTTTTAGCGCTGGTTTAATTTTTGTCAAATGGCGTTCGTTATTCTTTATTAATTAAAGTAAATTTGACCTCCTTATAAATACATAGCCTCATGATTAAAGCAGTAGAGAAAATTTTCACCGCACTTTTTGGAAAAAAATCCGACAAAGACATCAAAGAAATAATGCCCCTTGTTGAGAAAGTAAAGGAAGAATATGCCAAACTATCTTCGCTGACAAACGACGAATTGCGTGCCAAAACGCCTGAATTAAAACAGCGCATTGCCGCACAATTTGCCGAAGAAGAAAAACAAATTGAAGCCCTTAAAGTTGCAGCTGATGCACCAGGCCTAAGCGTGGAGGAAAAAGAAGCCAACTACGCTGCAGTTGACACTTTGATCAAAAAAATTGACGAGAAAATTGAAATCGCATTGCTTGACGCACTGCCCGAAGCCTTTGCTGTTGTTAAAGAAACCGCTCGTCGTTTCACTGAAAATGAGGAAGTAGAAGTTACTGCAAATGCTTTCGATAGAGCGGTAGCAACTAAAAAAGACAATGTTGAAATTGAGGGCGATAAAGCCATATATTTCAACTCCTGGCTTGCTGGTGGCAACGAAATTAAATGGGATATGGTGCATTACGACGTGCAACTTATTGGAGGCATCAACCTTCACAAAGGAAAAATTTCAGAGATGGCTACAGGAGAAGGAAAAACTCTTGTGGCAACACTTCCCGTGTATCTCAACGCCCTCGCTGGAAAAGGAGTGCATTTGGTTACGGTGAACGACTATCTTGCCAAAAGAGACTGCGAGTGGATGGCGCCTTTGTTTGAGTTTCATGGCTTGAGTATCGACTGCATCGACAAATACGAATCGCATTCTGAGGAAAGAAAAAAAGCCTACCTCAGCGACATTACCTACGGAACCAACAACGAATTTGGTTTCGATTACCTGCGCGACAACATGGCTACCAGTTTAGACCAATTGGTGCAACGCAAGCACCACTTTGCCATTGTGGATGAGGTCGATTCAGTTTTGATTGACGACGCTCGAACACCGCTCATCATCTCTGGTGCCACCAAACAAAAACAAAGCATGCAGTTCAATGAACTTAAACCTTTCGTTGAAAAATTAGTGAACGCCCAAAAAGCCTATGTTACCAAAGCTTTGTCGGATGCCAAAAAATTACTGGCCGAAGGCAACAAAGACGAAGGTGGCGTTGCCCTTTTGAGAGCACACCGCGGTTTGCCGAAAAACAAAGCGCTGATCAAATTTTTGAGCGAAGCCGGTATTAAACAGCAATTGCAAAAAACTGAAAACGCACACATGCAAGAGCATGGCAAACAAATGCGCGTTGCTGATGCCGAACTTTTTTTCGTGATCGATGACAAACACAACTCTATTGAACTGACTGAAAAAGGCATCGACCTTCTTGCTCAATTTGTTGAAGACCGCGATTTCTTTGTGATGACGGACCTCGGTTCTGAAATAGCGGAAATTGAAAAATCAAACTTGAGCGACAAAGAAAAAATCGCCAACAAAGAAGCTTACATCAAAGATTATGGCGTTAAATCTGACCGTATTCACACGATGAATCAATTGCTCAAAGCCTACACCCTCTTTGAGAAAGACACCGAATATGTGATCATCGACAACCAGGTAAAAATTGTTGACGAACAAACCGGTCGTATCATGGACGGCCGACGTTGGAGCGACGGTTTACACCAAGCGGTTGAAGCAAAAGAGAACGTAAAAATTGAAGCGACCACGCAAACACACGCCAGTATTACCCTGCAAAACTATTTTAGAATGTACCACAAATTATGTGGTATGACGGGTACTGCTGAAACTGAAGCGCAAGAACTTTGGGACATCTATAAATTGGATGTGACCACCATCCCCACCAACCGTCCAGCCGTGAGAAAAGACATGGAGGACAAAATCTACAAAACACAGCGCGAAAAATACAATGCTGTAATTGAAGAAATTGTTGAAATCACCAAAGCAGGCCGACCAGTACTGGTGGGAACGACTTCTGTAGAGATTTCTGAATTATTGAGCAGAATGCTGCAAATGCGCGGCATCAAGCACAACATACTCAACGCCAAACGACACCAGCAAGAAGCGCAAATTGTGCGCGAAGCTGGGCAATCGGCAATGGTGACCATCGCCACAAATATGGCGGGTAGAGGAACCGACATCAAGTTGTCAGATGAGGTGCGCAAAGCCGGTGGTTTAGCAATTGTTGGTACAGAGCGCCATGACTCTCGCCGCGTTGACCGCCAGTTGCGCGGACGCGCTGGCCGTCAAGGTGACCCAGGCACATCGCAGTTCTTCGTATCGTTAGAAGACCAATTGATGCGCCGTTTTGGTTCTGAAAGAATTGCACGCATCATGGACAAAATGGGCTACAAAGAAGGCGAAGTGATTCAAGCCGGTATGATTACCACTTCTATTGAACGTGCACAGAAAAAAGTAGAAGAAAACAACTTCGGCATACGCAAGCGCTTGTTGGAATACGACAACGTGATGAATGCACAACGCGAAGTGATTTACAAACGCCGCCGCAATGCCTTGAATGGCGAGCGTTTAAGTGTTGACATTTCCAACCTCCTCTTGGATTTGGTGGAAAGCGTTATTGAAACCTACCAAGGCGGAAAAGATTACGAAGCCTTTCGTTTAGAGGTCATCAAGTTGTTTGCCTTCGAACCCGCTGTTTCTCAAGAACAATTCCAGTCAATGAAAGTGCAGGATCTCTTTGCTCAACTTTCAACTGCCGTGTTGACAAAGTACGAGGAGAAGAAAGAACAATTGCGCAATCAGGCTTGGCCAGTCATTAAAAATGTATTTGAAACACAAGGTCAACAATTCACCAACATTGCCATTCCTTTTTCGCACGATGGACAACATGCTTTTCAAATTGCAGTAAATCTTCGCAAAGCATATGAAACTCAAGGAAAAGAAATTCGAAATGCTTTTGAAAAAACCATTGTTTTGTTCAACATTGACGAAGCGTGGAGAGAGCATTTGCGCGAAATGGACGACTTGCGCAACAACGTGCAAAACGCTTCTATTGAACAAAAAGATCCTTTACTCATCTATAAATTTGAATCTTTCAACGTGTTCAAACAAATGGTGAACAAGATGAATGCTGAAATCGGCTCGTTTTTGTTCAAGGCGGACATTCTTCAAAGTCAAGGTGGACAGCAACCTGTGCAGGTTCGCGAAGCAGCCCGCGAGGAGTTTGCCGACAAAAACATGAAAACCATTCACGAAGACGATACTGAGCTTGACCGTCCGGCAAAACCAAAACAAGAACCGGCGAAAGCCGATCCTAAAGTGGGGCGAAATGACGCATGTCCTTGCGGTAGCGGCAAAAAATACAAACAGTGCCACGGCAAAATGGAAGTGGCCTAAACAACTGTGAAACAATGCTTAACGCAGCCGTTCAGTAAGATTGCGTTAAGCATTGTTCACAAAATAATTATTTCTACCATTGAGATATAGCCTATCTTTGCCTCATTGTCAGTAAAATCCGCAAATGATTACAGATAAATATAAATTCTCCAAAGACATCAATCCAAAGTTCTTCTCTACCCTGAAAGAGCGCGTGAATGCATACTTTGAGAACAATCAAATCTCAAAATACGGCAACTACAATATGGTGCTCAAAGCAGTGGTGATGCTGTGTTTGTATTTTGTACCCTTTGTTTTGATCAACGCTGGTATTTTCACAAATCCCTTGCTCGTGATAGCGCTTTGGATAGTCATGGGTTTTGGCATGGCCGGCATTGGTCTTTCTATCATGCACGACGGAAACCACGGTGCTTTCTCCAAAAACAAATTGGTCAACAAAATAACAGGCCTTACCGCCAATCTTGTTGGTGGAAATGCCAAATTGTGGAAACTGCAGCACAACGTATTGCACCATACCTACACCAACATACACCAAGCGGATGAAGATATTGATGGTCCATCATTTTTGCGCTTTTCTCCACACCACGAAAAAAAAGCCATTCACCGCTACCAGCACATCTTTGCTTTCTTTGCATACGGACTAATGACTTTGGGTTGGGCAGGATGGTCAGACCACAAACAAGCCATTCACTTTAAAAACAAAGGACTCATCAAGTCGAACAACTTTGTCAAAGAAATGATCATTTTGACACTTTGGAAACTCTTCTATTTCGCCTACCTACTCGTGATTCCGATATTTATATTTGATCTACCTGTGTGGTTGGTTTTGACAGGTTTTTTAATCATGCATTTCGTTTGTGGACTGACCTTAAGTTTGATTTTTCAATTGGCACACATAGTACCGATGAACGATTTTCCAACGCCAAATGAACACGGTGTAATAGAAAACAACTGGGCGATTCATCAGTTGCAAACCACTGCAAACTTTTCACCCAAAAGCCGCTTGTTTTCTTGGTACATCGGCGGATTGAATTACCAAATTGAGCACCATTTGTTCGCCAATATCTGTCATATTCATTACCGCAAAATCTCTAAAATTGTGCAAGAAACGGCTCGTGAATTTGAAGTGCCCTATCATTCGCAAGGCAATTTCCTGAGCGCCATTGGCAGCCACTACACCATGCTGAAAACATTGGGCAGAGCATAAAAAAATCCCGCAGTGCGCAACTGCGGGATCCTTTTCCTCATTCTCCTCTACCTACCTTATTCTTTCAAGATCTTTGTTTGCGATATCCACGCGTCTCCTTGCAAATGTAAAACATACATACCCGCGCTCAATGCACTGATGTTAACGCTTGCTTTTTCGCCAGTATCCTTCCCCTGCAACAGCAACTTCCCTTGCTGATCGAACAGCGAATAAGCAAAAGATTTTTGAGCAATTACAAGCACCTCGTCGCTGGCAATAGTTGGGTAAACCAATACCTTTTCTTGCGCCACTTGAAGCACCGATGTCGCTGCATCCACTATTTGACAAAACGCAAACTCTGAGGTACTGTTAGAAGCATCTGTAGCCAAAGCACTCACATAACCACCAATGGTCAAGGCTACCGTAAACGACTTTGAAATCGATGCATTGCCATCAACATCCGTTGTAATACTTTGTGTGCCGATCAATTGTTGGCCTTCGCCATTGCCCGATCCATCGCACAAATCATTGTAAAAATACTGTATCTGAAAAGTGCTGTTGGGCAATGAATTAAAAGTGCCCGAAATTACGATGTCATTGGCCGACGCTAGTGCCGTCGTTAACAAGGGGAAGTTCTGTCCGCCATTCGCACCATCATCAACGTCTTTGGCATCATTTGCATTGGGCACATCGTCCCATCCAATGTCAATGCCCATTTCGGCGTTGTTGTATATCAAATTCGACAGCAGTGCATTGCCTCGGCCAACGGCAGTTTGCAATATTACTCCGTGACTTAAACTATTGGCTATAACATTGCCTTCGTTGGCATTCCACCCGCCAATAGTATTGTCGTGACTGGCACCATTGATTACAATTCCACCACAGGGATTGCCGCTTACACCATTGCCAATATTCGCCGTCATTGCAGCATCAGTTCCAATGAAATTTGCTTGAATGGTATTGTTGTACACATTGTCCATCCAAATACCTCCTTCGTCAGTTGAATTGGCAGCAATAATGTTTGCATTTATTGTATTGTGATGCGTGCTATCAGCCAAATTTACGCCAGCTCTCCCATTCCCTAATGCAGTGCTTCCATCTCTGGCAACACCGATAAAATTTCCTAAAATTGAATTGTGGTGCGATTGCTTACCTGCGATGGATGCGCCAACACTGGCTCCACCTGAAATTAAATTGCACTCAGCAGCAGTATTTCCTCCAATGGTATTGAAATAGGAGGAGTCCTGAATGTCAATTCCGTAGTTTAATCCGGCCGCAGCAAGAAGTCCTGTTTTTTTGACACCAATATAATTTCCTATCACCGTATTGCTGTCCCCTTTAACAATAGTAATGCCTCCCACGATTAAATTGCGGGCAGCATTGCTGCTACCTCCTATGGTCACCCCTCCGGTATGATCAATTACAATTCCGCCCGAACTGTATTTGGTGATCCCATCCACCCCAATGCCCATAAAGCACCCTTCTACGCTGTTTCTTCCTTCGCTCGTAGAATACCCAGGTTCATAAGTAAAGAATATATCTCCTTGACGAAATGCCATACCGCGCACCCTGTTTTTTGCACTGTGAAACGACAAAGCAGGAGCGCCGCCATTTCCACCAGCATACACAAGAACAGTAATCACCGTGTTTAAGCCTTGATCAAAATTATTGGTATTCGCTGCGCCACCAGTTTGCGTATAGCCATTGATATCAACAGGGAAAAATATTTCGGGAAAAGCACTTGTTGGTGAAATTGTTTTAAGACCACTTCCCGAAATGCCAAAATTAATGGCAATGGGAATAGTGTCATATCCCTTGTAGGTGGGACGAGCATTAGATTCCTCCAATGCTGCGCGCAAAGTACAGGTTGAAGCACCCACAATTTTACAAATACCATCTCCAGGCGTAGCATCCGACTGATTTCCTGCAGCAGTGACCGTAAAAGCAGTCACCACATTTTTTGTAAACTGCAATTGTATTCTCAACAAATCTCGGTCATACGTACCGCTGTTCCACTTGGTATAGTACAAATAGGGTGTTTGCCCACACTGCTCAAAATTACGAGAAGTATCAGCATGATCAATCAACGATGGATAATACAATCCACCCACTGCCCATGAACTGGGTGCCGCCATGATGAATTGCCGAGGTGACCAGTGAATTAAATCTTCTGAAACTGCAAAATAAAACCCATACTGATTGGTGCTTCCATTGTAATCTCCATTGGTGTAATCCACCACCATATATTTGGACAAGTACGTATTGTACGTCAAACTCGCGCACATTTTACCAATATGCTCACGATCAACGGGTGCTAAAATTTTTTCGGCAATATTGTATCCTGTTTCAGTGTATGGATTCACAAACTGAACATTAAAACCACTTCCGTCCCATCCTCTCCAACTAGCAGGATCGCTTAAATTATTGGTACGCAGCAAACCAGTACCCCAATCTTGCAAGAGATGTGCTTCAATTTGCACCATCTTATAGTAATAGCCATCTTTTTTGATAATGTTAGACCCACCAAAAAACCCAAATGGAGTGTGCGTTGCAGGATAAGTGTCTTTGTACGGTGACGCAGCAACTAAATTAGAAGGCGCCATAGTGTGCGTATAAGTTTTGCCGCTGTCAGAAGAAGACGCGTAGGTTATAGAATTGTACCAGCAGTTGTTCCATGTTGGACAAGGTACAAACTCATTGTGCACCATCGCATGAATATTTACACCATCGGTGGTATAGGGTGCCATGATCCACTCCTTGTTGTTGAAATCCGAGGGATCTGTGCCATCGTGCGAAGTCATTGTTGGACTGCAATCCTTTACTAAATTATCAAACGTACTTCCCGTCATTCGCCAAGTCGTATAATGCGAGGCAATTAAATTTATTTTGCCGGAAGCATCGCGAAAAGCTCGGGCCGGAACATCAGGTATATCAATAGTATTGCAATTAGAAACCGAGTAATCAAAAACCATGGTGGCACTGCCCACCGTAGCAACAATTCCTGGATATTCAACTTGACTAAAAGCCGAAAAACATAATGTTGAAAATAGAATAAAGACCGTGTTCTTCATGTATATAACTTTTTAGTTGCTGCTACATCTTACGCAGCAAAACGAAAAAAGTTAATTTGTACTTAGACGCGTCACTCTTCAAAAATCCATTTCGCTGCCTATTCGCCTTGCGAATGCCGAAAAAGCAGAAGAGCAATAAAAAAACTACAACCTCATTTTACAACTACAAAACCCTTTGCTTCCGCAGTTTTTTAAAAAGCAACAAGTCATTCCCTTCTTCAATTGCTGCAAGCACTGTTACAGCGCATTGCTTCTCAAAAAAGCGAATCATTTTTTGATTTCTACCACTGAATTTTTCAGCAACATTTACGGTATTAAAAAGTATAGTTCCTTCTACCAGCAAAGATTTCAAGAGGCTATTCAAAAACTTTGGAGACGAAAACACTTTGGGCGTTTCACTGTCGATAAACAAATCAACGAGAATAAAATCGAATTTTACTTTATTCCTAAGTACAAAAGAAAGGGCGTCTTCGACAACGATCTCTAAGTTGGCAAAAGCATTTACATTGAAATACCTTTGGGCGATATCTACGACCACAGGATCTATTTCAACCGCAGTGATTTTACCTTCATTTTTAAACTCCCTACGCAAGGTCTCGATCACTGATCCTGCGCCCATGCCCAAGACTAAAATATTTTCAAAATTTGCTGCTTCAGCCCTGCCTATATGCAACAATCCTTCTCCCAGCGCACGCTGCAAAGCACCATAAGAATAATTGGCGTTTTCAGAATCCAGCAACAATCTGCCATCGAGCCAGTTCAATTCCAAGCGGCCATTGATTGCCGAGCTGTACACTTTTCCTTCTTTGGGAACCAATGGCGACACCTTTTTTTTCATCAGAAGCGCAATGTAAAATATTAAATTTTGCCAAAGAATTCGATGTGCACTTTTTCTTTTGGAAAATCGAGTCTTGTTAGGATTTCCTTGCACGCTATATTCATTTCCGATGGTCCGCAAACAAAAATTTTGTATGCACGAGGAACTGGATTTGATTCAAAAAATCGACGTAAAATATTTTCACCAATGCGCCCTTCCCATATCTCCTGATGCTGCAAAAGATTAAGGACTTTGCTTTGTCGACTCAACACATGTTGCACCTTAATGCGTTCAGGATATTGGACAGAAAAAGCCATGATCTCTTTTCCAAAAATAATACTGTCATCATTGGTGTTGCCATACAGCAAACAAATTTTACTATTAGGTTCAGCGCGCAATACCGATTGCAGCATGGAATGCATCGGCGCTATACCGCTTCCTGCAGCGATCAAGTAATAGGTGTTTTCAGCGGCTGCATTCAGTTCAATACAAAATTTTCCACGTGGCGCACCCACTTCTAAGTAGTCGTTCACTTTCAACTCGTTGTTGGCAAAATTTGACGTAATGCCATCGCCAACGCGCTTTACCGTAATTTGCAAGGGAACATTGTGCACCGCAGAATGACTCAACGAATAACTTCTTTTATACTCCAGACCAGCCAATAAATATTTAACCACAACAAACTGTCCAGGATGAAATTGAAATTGCGATTTCAGCAACTCTGGAAGTTCAAATTCAATCACCACATTGTTGGGAACTGATTTGTCAAGAGAAATGACTTTTAAATTAGAATAATTCGCCATACATGTGTTTAATACCTATACGCACAAAAACAAAAAGGTTTCATATACTCGATTAGCCGGCCCAGCTCCCCCTATCCAAACTGCGGTATTGTATCGCTTCGGCCAAGTGCATTTGTTGAATGTCCTCAGCGCCATCTAAGTCTGCAATCGTTCGCGACACTTTTAAAATGCGATCATAAGCACGTGCCGATAAATCGAGCTTCTCCATCGCTGCTTTCAAAAGGGTTTTGCACTGCGCGTCCAAATGACAAAACGCTTTGATGTGTCGCGGCTGCATTTGCGCATTGCAGTGCACCCCAATGTCCTCGGCGAAGCGCTTTTGTTGTTTCTGTCGTGCAGCAATCACACGCTCGCGCACGATGGAACTGGGCTCTCCGCTGCTTTGCACGGTGAGTTCATCAAAAGAAACAGGCGTTACCTCCACGTGCAAATCAATGCGATCCATCAATGGTCCTGAAATCCGATTGAGGTAACGCTGCACATCGCCTGGATTGCAAACGCACTCTTTGTCGGGATGGTTGTAAAACCCGCAAGGACAGGGATTCATTGACGCAATAAGCATAAATGACGCCGGATACAGCACTTCAAATTTAGCACGAGAAATACTCACCGTGCGCTCTTCCAATGGCTGTCGCATCACCTCCAACGCGCTCCGCTTGAACTCGGGCAACTCATCCAAGAAAAGCACGCCATTGTGCGCCAGTGAAATTTCACCAGGCTTCGGAAACACACCTCCACCCACCAATGCTACATCACTGATCGTATGGTGCGGATTGCGAAAGGGACGTTGAGAAACCAAGCCTCTGCTGCCCTTTAGTTTGCCTGCCACTGAGTGGATTTTAGTAGTTTCTAAAGCCTCGTGCAAACTCAAGGGCGGCAAAATAGTTGGCAAGCGCTTGGCAAGCATGGTTTTTCCAGAACCCGGCGGACCAATCAAAATAACATTGTGACCGCCCGCAGCGGCTATTTCCAAAGAACGCTTCACGTTCTCTTGACCTTTGACCTCATTGAAATCAAATTCAACACCAGCTTGCTCCGTCAAAAAATGTTCGCGCGTATTGAAATCCAAAGGCGCTTTTCGCTCACTTTTTTTGACAAAAAAATCAATCACGTCCTTGATGTTTTTCATAGGATATACTGCGAGTTGATCAACAATGGCGGCTTCTTCACCATTTTCTTCAGGCAAAATAATTCCAGCAAAACCCTGCTCCCGCGCCTTGATCGCTATGGGCAATACGCCTTTTACAGGTTGCAGTGTTCCGTCGAGTGATAATTCCGCGAGCAAAATGTACTTGCGCAAGTCGTCAGCCTCGAGCTGGCCCGAAGCGGCGAGTATGCCCAACGCAATACTTAAATCATAAGCCGAACCTTCCTTCTTAATGTCGGCAGGCGCCATATTGATTATGATTTTTTTACCGGGCATGCGGTATCCGTTGTGCTTTAATGCCGATTCAATGCGCATTCGACTTTCTTTCACTGCATTGTCGGGCAAGCCCACCAAAAAAAATTTCGATCCAGGTGTTACACTCACCTCCACGGTAATAACAGTGGCGTCTATACCTGTTACGGTACAGCCAAAAGTTTTGATCAACATACAAATGATTTTTGAGGAAGCGAAGTGCGTTCCAAGGTTTAGTCAAAGGCAAAAATAATCTTTTAATACTTGCTACTGTCTTTAGGTTTCGTAATTTTTCCTATTTTTAGGCATACAATAAACACGAATTAAACTTTATTGAAATGAACAGACTTCTATTAGGCCTATTGTTACTGTGTCTTCCAATGCTCACTATTGCTCAGGAAACCCCAGCGAATTGCTACGACAAATACTCCAAAAAATTTACTGAAAGAGGCGCCTTCATTGTAGAAGACGGCATTCATGAAGACATCATCATCACTATACGTAAAGGAAATACTGCCGAATGCGTTCCTGGAAAAGTTCGTGTTGAAAAAGGAGCGGTGATTGCGATGTACAGAAGATTTTCGGATGGAACCTACGAAGAAACCCCTTTGGTAAAAAGCTACAAACACAAAGAAGAGATGACCATTACCTCTGGAAGTGGTATTTCAAAATCAATGCTCACTGTTGATGATGAAGTAATCAATGTAGTATTTACCAAACACATCAAGCCGCCGAAAAAGAAATTTGCCACTGCCACCGATCCTGACGATCTATAACCATGACAGAAAGCGCATTTGCCAAATCATTGGGTATACAGTATCCGGTCATCATGGCCCCTATGTTTTTAGTGTCAAATGCAAACATGATTATTGCCGCCCTACAAAGTGGCATAACAGCGGCGGTGCCAGCGCTCAACTACAGGAGTGACAATGAATTCAGAGCGGCCATCAACGAAATAAAAAGCAAAAGCGACAAGCCTTTTGGCGTTAATTTGATCGTCAATAAATCAAATTTTAAATTGAACACGCAATTGCAAACCTGCCTTGATTTGAAGGTCGCCTTTGTCATTACCTCATTGGGCAGTCCAGAAGAAGTTATAAAAAAATGCAAGCCCAACCGCATCAAGGTGTACTGCGATGTGGTAGACTTGAAATACGCACAAAAAGTGGAAGCGATGGGTGCCGACGGACTGATCGCGGTAAACTCCAATGCGGGTGGACATTGTGGTCCGATGAAGCCCGAAGACCTGATTCCACTCCTCAAAAAAAATTGTAAAATCCCCGTAATTTCTGCAGGCGGAGTGGCAACGCATGAAGACTATACAAAAGCCTTGGCCCTTGGGGCTGACGGCCTGTCCATAGGCACCGTATTTATTGCCAGCAATGAAAGTCCAGTAAGTGCCGATTACAAAAATGCATTAATTCAATATGGCGCTAAAGACATTGTACTCACTGATAAGCTTTCAGGCTCACACCTCACCGTCATCAACACGCCCTACGTTCAAACTTTAGGAACAAAAGTGAATTGGCTGGAAAAGATGCTGAAGAAAAACAAATGGCTCAAAAAATACGTAAAGTTGTTTGTCGCTTTGCGCGGCATGAAGGCCATTGAGAAAGCTGCATTTGGCGCTACTTATCAAACAATTTGGTGCGCCGGTCCGAGCATTGAGCACATTCACTCTATTCGTCCACTCAAAGACATTGTGAAGGACTTGGTCGAGGGAAAAGTAAGCTGAAATTTTTCAATAATTACTTGTTCGCCAAATCGTATTTAACTTTCCCTTCTTTTAAAAACTTCAAGAAGCGTTCTACCGACTTTGCTTTGTCATAGTCAATAGGATCATTCAATACCTGCTCCTCATTGTTCATCAAAACATAAAATGGCTGACTGTTTCTATTGAACCAGCATTTTTGAATGTCGGCATTTTTTTGAGCCAGTGTATGTACCTTTTTTCCGTCAACTTTGGATACATAATGTTCATACTTCGGCAGCTCAATCGTTCTTTCGTCAACGTACAAAGAGATCACCACATAGTTGTCTTTAAGCAATTGCAGCACTTGTGGATCAGTCCACACATTGTCTTCAATTCTACGGCAATTTGTGCAACCCAAGCCAGTAAAATCTAAAAACACAGGTTTACCCAATTGAGCAGCAACAGCCATTCCCTCCTCGTATTCAAAAAATGCATTGATGCCCAACGGCGCATGCAGCACATCGCTGTATTTGGGTTGTATGTTCCACTCAGCAGCACTTTCCTTCTTCGCCAAAATATTAAAATCATGGGTACTCATTGGAGGTAAAAATCCACTTAAAAATTTAAGCGGTGCACCCAATAATCCAGGCAACAAATAAATCACAAAACCAAAAGTGGCAATAATGAATCCAAGGCGCGGCACGCCAATGTGTTTCACTTCGGAGTCATGGGCAAATTTGATCCATCCCATAAGGTAGCAACCCAATAATGTAAAAATAACGATCCACAAACCGATGTAAATGTCTCTATCGAGCAAGCCCCAATGCTGCGTTAAGTCGGCAACACTCAAAAACTTCAACGCCAAAGCCAATTCGATAAAACCAAAAACAACTTTTACGGAATTCAGCCATCCGCCTGACTTTGGTAATGAGCGCATCCACGAAGGGAAAAAGGCAAAAAGTGTAAATGGCAAGGCGAGCGCAGTTGAAAAACCAAGCATCCCTACCAAGGGATGAATCAATTCCCCTTTAGAGGCCTGCACCAGCAATGATCCTGCAATCGGCCCCGTGCAGGAGAACGACACCAATGCCGTGGTAAGCGCCATAAAAAAAACACCTGCATAGCCACCTTTTTCCGACTTGCTATCAACCTTATTGATCCACGAGCTCGGCAGAGTCAATTCAAACAAACCGAAAAAAGAAGCAGCGAAAACAATGAAAATCAAAAAGAAAATAACGTTTGGAATCCAGTGTGTCGCCAATAAGTTCGCAGCATCTGCTCCAAAAGCCAAACTGAATAAAGTCCCAATCAAACAAAAAATAAATACAATGCTTAGTCCAAAAAACACAGCCTTTGAACGACCACGCGCTTTCGACTCTGCGTCACTCATAAAAAAAGTCACCGTCATAGGCACCATCGGAAAAACACAAGGCGTCAACAACGCAAAAATGCCCGCACCAAAGGCAATTAAAAAGAGCACCCAATACGAATCTTCCTCCTCCTCATTTACAATGAATTTAGAAGCGCAATCTTTATCACTGAAACGGTATTTTTGAATGTTGAGCCCAGCCGCATCAAAATAGGTTGACTTCTCTCGTACCGAAAATGCAGCTACTTTTGCTGTGTCATCAGCCACCGTCATTGTTGTTTTATCATTGGGAGCAGCTTCTACTTTAACCACCTTCAGTGCAGCACAATTTTTTGAACCGCTGACCTCAAAAGAGAAGCTTTTTAAATCAGGAGGCAAACATTGGTGGTCGTCGCAACACATGTATTCCAACTCCCCTGTGATTTTAATTTTTTGGTCATTGATCAATTGCACTTCCTGCACAAAATACACATCTCCCTCGTGGTAGCTGAGCTTCATTGAAAAAGTGGAATCGTAAAAAGTATGTGCAGCGGGTTCCTTTACCTTGCCAATGAGTTTGAATGGACCTTCGTCAAAAATAAAACGAGTAGGCACCGGACCGCCCTCTGCAATGTTTTGCGAATACATGTGCCATTTCTTGTCGATCTTGGCATGGAAACGCAGCTCGTAAACACAGTCGCTCTTTTTGTGCGCCTTGAACTGCCATTTAACGGGATCTTGAATTTGTGAGGTTGCAGCAAAAGATTGCAGCAAGATGACGATGGAGAGAAATATCTTTAGTTTACGCATACTCGATTTTACCTATCTCGAAGATATAACAATTGCTGCAAAGCAACGTTGGGACTGCGCTAAATATTACAAAAGAAGCGTTAACTTAAAACAATCCTACTTTGTAAACACTCAAAATAGGAATCATCACCTCGCCCTTCAACGAAATGTTTTGTTCCGTCACTGCCCAAATAGTCGCTTCCACTTTATATGGATTGCCCTGGTAAGACTTGAAATACAATTTCACATTTGACTTTTGTGTTGCGCCCAATGCAGCACCACGCTGCAAATCAATAAGGCGTTGCAGTTGCTCTTGCTTTGTAGGCAATACATCTTCATTACTGAATCTCAATAATTTCACTTGCTCTTTGTCAATCAATTGAGCGCTTGGAGCAGCTCCTGAAGATTTTTGCGCCGTCATATGTAATGCTTTTAAAAAGTTCTGTAGTGTAAATATAAAAAACCTTGCGGGTTATACTTTGACTGTTTGAATTTGTTTCTGTATTACAGCACATAATTCCTTAGCCTTCTGACTACCAATGCAATATTTTAATCCGTCTCTGTCGGTAAGCAATACCGCCTGACTTCCTTTTGTAAAAAACTTGATGATTCCCTTTGAATGTAAATTATACACCGCTCTGTGCAGAGTAAAGCGAGGATAAATGGTGGTTTCAGCGCTAATGATACTGCCCAAATCAATTTTCACGCGGCGTGCCATCCAAAAGCCATCCAACACCAAACTACCGGCCGACACCACAGTGCTAATGTGTAAAACAAAAACAAGCAATACCGAAATGGCAAGGGCTGTGGTACCTAAAATAAAAAACAACTCCTTCGTTTCATCGTCGGCAGCTGAAAAATGATACAATGAAAAGCAGCCCATAGCGATCACCAATCGAATCAACAAATGCATTTTGTTGGTGCCTAAATATTGTTTTTCTTCAAATAATATTTCATCGCTCATACCCTTTCTTTAAGGTGTGCAAGATAAACTTTTTTTGTGTTTTGACCAACCTTATATCGGTCGTCAATACGTTGTTTAACTAACCACACAATGTCCTTTCCCGATTCCAGTATCCAAATGTTTTCTTTGTCGGCCAATGAAAATTTGTGGTTCACAAAATAATCACTCAGTTTCACTTTTCCCTTCATACCAAAGGGAATGAACCAATCGCCTTTTTTCCAGCGACGCAATTTGAGCGGAAATACAAGCTTGTCGAAATCCAAAAAAGCCAGCGCAGTGTCCTTCGGGAATTTCAGCGCCTTGTTGCTTTTTGTTTTCACCTCCAACACAATGGGTGCTGTCAAACTTTCACCTTCTTCGAGCAAATACTCCTTTTCTTCGTGTAACACAGGCGTTAGCAGCCAAGCCTTTCTGTCTTTTACCAAACGACAATGCTTGCCCAAAAACTGTTTGCCTGAGCTGGCCGACACTGACGCCAACACGTCGTGTATTTGTTGGTGGGTAAATCCGAAATCAGTCAGCACCTCGCGAAACAATGCCCTATTTACAGCATTTCCAGTTGTTGTCAACAAGTCAAATTTCCATCCTCCGTCAAAGGCAGCGAGCACTAAATAATCTGCTTTTTCCTTAGCGTAAATTTTCTGCACGTTGCGAATTCGTTGTTCGCTGTGGGCAAAAGTTTGGTAAAACCCTGGATTAATCGACTTCAAAATGGGCACCACATGGTGGCGTATCCGATTGCGTGCGTATTTGTCTTCATTGTTGCTCGAATCCTCTTTCCAAGTCAATTTATTTTCCGCCGCATAAGCACTAATTTCAGCCCTTGTCGCGAATAACAATGGGCGTGCAATGTTGCCATGCAGCAACTCCATTCCAGTTAAACCCATAATTCCTGTGCCACGTGTGAGATTGAGCAGTACGGTTTCAATTTGATCGTCGAGATGATGTGCCACCACTATTTTGCTGTATTCAAATTCTGCTGCCAATTGATGAAACCACTCGTAACGCAGCGCACGCGCTGCCATTTGTGTAGAAACACCTCTTTTTTCGGCATACATTGCCGTATTGAATTGGTTCACGTGCAGCTTCAAATCTAATTTTTTCACCTGTTTGCGCACAAATTTTTCTTCGTCGTCAGATTCCTTCCCGCGCAAAGAAAAATTGCAATGCACCACTGCAATTCGGTAACCTGAACTGTGCAGCAGGTGCAAAAGCACCATAGAATCAATGCCACCGCTCACCGCTACAAGCAGTTTTTCTTCTTTGTCAAAAATTGCGTGATCCGCAATGAATTGATTGAATCTATCCTTCATTTCTCAACACCTTAAAAAGCACAGCTGCCTTTGTTAAACATTCATCGTATTCCTGCGCGGCATCGCAATTTGCGGTAATTGCACTGCCTACGGAGACTGACACATATTTTCGTTCTGCGTTATACAGCACGCTGCGTATAACGACATTGAAATCAAAATTGTTGTGTGCATCAATATAGCCAATGGCGCCTGAATAAACACCCCGCTTCATCGACTCATATTGCTCGATCAACTGCAGAGCGCGCAGCTTTGGTGCCCCTGTCATTGACCCCATTGGAAAACATTTTTTTAAAATCTCCACCACTGGTATTGCGCTATCTACAGTGCATGACACCGTTGATATCATTTGGTGCCACTGCGGAAAAGTGTGGATACCAAAAAGCTCTTCTACCACCACGCTGCCTTGCTCGGCGAAGGTCGATAGGTCGTTGCGCACCAAGTCGACAATCATCACATTTTCACTTTTTTCTTTGCTGCTTTCCGATAAGTAGCGCATGTTGGCAGCGTCTTCTTCCGCTGTTGCACCCCGCTTTGCTGTACCTTTGATTGGCTGTGACAGCACTCTATTTCCCTGCTTTTGCAAAAATCTTTCGGGCGATGCACAAAGTATGTGCTGTCCATTCACCCTCATAAAAGCAGCAAAAGGTGTTGACGACAAACGCAACATCTCTTTAAAAATGCTGGCTGGCTGCACTACCGCGTTTGCCGCAAAAAATTCTTGACAAAAATTCACCTCATACACATCGCCGCGCTGTATGTGCTTTTTTAAAAGATTAACATTTTCAAGATAGACCTCCTTCGTAATTCGGGCTTGCAAAAACAAACTTTCCCGACTTTCTAAAACTTGTTCTTCTTCAAGTAATTCCTTTGCAAGTTGCGCTGCAAAAACAGCGTCTTCCTCAAAATATTCCAATTGCAATTGCGCAGCAGCAATGCGCACAATCACCTTTGGTTGAAAAAAGAAATAATCAGGAAAATCACTGCCATCTGTATTTTCCGATGACAATGCTTCAATTTCATTTTTAACGTCGTAGCCCAAAAATCCAAAAATAGTATCGGCGTACTTTTTCAGCTGCGTGATTTCATAAAAGGCCGAACCTGCATTTCCGCTCACCGACTGTTTGTCGCCTACCGCCAACAGCGCAGCGTAGCCGCCCTCCACCGATAAAGGATTCAGCAACACCGCAACTTCATGTTTCGCCGCAACTTGCGTCAAAACCGCTCTGTTGTTGTTCCACTTAATATGCTCTATGATTCTTGTGTCAACGTTCAATGGTCGCGCTTTTTTGCAAAGTTAAAATTAAGCTAATATTTCTTTGCCCTACGCGATTTCAAAAAATAGCGCTAACTACCTTTGCACGATATGGCGCAAGGCTTTTACCCAACTATCGGTGCTGTTCAAACTCTCGACCAATTGCACTTTTTCACCGCCTGCTTTGTGAAAAATCTCTTGGTATTCTTCCCCAATTTCTACTAGGGTTTCCAAGCAATCGGCAACGAAAGCCGGTGAAAAAAACAGTAATTTTTTTGCGCCTGCCTTTGCCAGCGTCACCAATTCAACGTCGGCATAAGGCTGTATCCATGGGTCTCTACCCAATCGCGACTGAAAAACAACGGTGTATTTATCTTGAGGAATATTCAGTTTTGCACTCACGCGGCGTGCGGTTTCGTAGCAAGAGGATCTGTAGCAATATTTTCTATCGTCGTCGCATTTAGAAATACAATCTTCCTTTTTGCAATTCGCCACTTTACAACCTTTGGCAATGTGTCTTTCGGGCAAGCCGTGAAAGCTAAAAACCACTTTGTCGTATTCTTTCCAATTGTGTTTTAGCCCTTGTTCGGCAACGCAATTCAAGTAACCCTCATCGTCGAAAAAACGGTTGACAAAACGCACTGTTGGAATGGTTTCCCATTTGCTCACCAACTCCAAAACCCTTTGCGTAGTGCTGCCTGTAGATGATGATGCATACTGAGGATAGAGCGGAACAACCGCCAATTCTTCCAGAGGCATTTTTTCAAGCTCAGCCAAAACACCCGCCAAAGAAGGGTTTTGATAGCGCATAGCGAATTTCACAACGTAGCCGTCACCCATTTCTTCCTGCAATTTTTTGGCCAGTGCCGTGCTGTGAAAAAGCAAGGGCGAGCCTTTGTCGGTCCACACCTTTTTATAAATCGCTGTAGAATTGTTTAAGCGCGTTGGAATAATAATTCCATTGACCAAAAGCGATCGCTTAAACGCAGGATAGTCGATGACCCGTGGGTCATTCAAAAATTCTTTCAAATATCTTTTTACATCTGATTTTTCAGGAGCATCGGGCGTGCCGAGTTGAATGAGGAGAATGGCTTTCATCTGTAGCGTCTGTTAATTAATGGTCAGATGAAATGTTTGAGAATACAAACATTTCATTCATGCGAAAATAAGGAAATTGTGTGAACTCCCACGCTCCGTTAAGTTTTCTCCAATGCTCCGTTAAGTTTTTGCGCGCTCCGTTAAGTTTTCAACTTAACGGAGCGGGGATGGCTCTCTATTAAAAGTTACTCTGCTTTTGTCTTTTTGCGATTAGGTAAATTGCCGTCGTCAATATCCAAATTACAAGAAAGTCAAGGATAAAGTTGTCTAATCCCACGCTCCGCTTAGGCTTCTTTTGCCTAAGCGGTCTTTCGACTTTAGAGGCTTCGCCTCATTTTTATGTACATTAAAAATAAGCCGAAGGCTTTGGGAGTGGTTAAATCGCTTAGGCAAAAGAAGCCTA